>CAYTGY010000052.1:0-4664 GCA_964437265.1 uncultured Spirochaetaceae bacterium
TATTCTACATTCATTTTCTGAGTAGAGTTGTCCAACCCATCTTGGCACAGTGGGGGGCCGGATGGTATGACACGCCAAAGATGCGTTTGATCAGCTGCGCCACCCGGGGTTGGGTCCACACATCCCCGCGAAAGCCAAAGTGCTCGGCCCCTTTAGCCAAATGCGCGGGCAACTCAGCCAATTGGGCTTTGCTCAAACGCGGTTTAGGCCCGCCGCCACGCCGACTGCGTAAGGCTTCCGGCCCCGCTTCTCGACCGCGCTTGAGCCACTGGCTGACCGACCCGGGCGTGACACCCAACGCTTCGGCAATGTCTTTCTGCTGCCACCCTTTTTGGTGCAGCTCCCAGGCGCGTAAGCGCCGTGCTTCGCGCCAATCTCTTGGTTGTTGGTTGGTTGGTTTGTCCATAGGGTCTAGTGTACCTCACTTTGCCCTTCAGTTTAAAAAGTTATGTGAGTATCAGTAATCCACCCACTGGGACACCGTTAAGCACTGACTTTACTCAGTAATTTTTCGTGACGAGTTGTCCAATCGCCTTGACACATTCCGAACAGCACCTCTGCTTCGCGGAGCTTTTGGATGATCTCTTCTGCCTTGTACCGCTTTCTTTTTGAGGTCTGATTCAAACTTGTTTCCTGGATCAGTTTTTGGGACGCAAGCCGAGTTCGTGATATCGATTTTTCGCCTTAACTTTAGCCCTTCCACCGCAAATGCAGCAAAAGTAACTAAAAATAAATTAATTATGTTATGCATCAGATTTTAGTGCGTTTCATCTTCTGATTGGTGACCCTAAACCGCCGATTTTGGCAGAGCGTGAAAAGAATATATACGGCGACAGCACTTGTGTGTGGAGCACAAGTGACATAATATGGTAGCATGGTTTTTCACATCGTCCGATTTGGTATTGTCGAGATAGTCCCAAAAGGTTTTTGACTCAAGGACAGGTTGATGGACGTATTTGGTCTGCGCCAGAAACTGGTGGAGGATTACGCACGTTACGCTCGCAGCTTCATTCAGGTCCAGGACGGTCGCATCAAGGCTTACGTCGATCAGTGCCTCGAAGAGGGTGTATTCTGGCCGGATGCACTCATCCAACTTAATCCCAATTTCCAACCCGGCGCGTGGATTGACGAGTTGGTCCAGGACGGCTTGTTGCATCGGGAATGCGCCGCTGTCTTTCGCAAGGGCAAAGCCGAAGGCGAAGACCGCCGGATGCGGCTGTATCAGCACCAATTGGAGGCCATTCGGACCGCAAGTGAGGGCCACAACTACGTATTGACCACCGGAACGGGGTCTGGCAAAAGCCTCGCCTACATCGTGCCCATTGTGGACTATGTGCTACGACATGGGAGCGGGCAGGGGGTCAAAGCCATTGTGGTCTACCCCATGAATGCACTGGCCAACAGTCAGTATATTGAGCTTGAAAAATTCCTGCGACACGGCTATCCGGCAGGCCAGGAACCGGTGACGTTCGAGAAATACACAGGGCAGGAATCGGACACCGTTCGTAACCGGATCGTCGCGCATCCGCCCGACATCATTCTAACCAATTATGTCATGTTGGAACTGATGCTGACGCGGCCCCAGGAAAAACGGTTGATTCAAGCTGCCGAAGGTCTACGGTTTCTGGTACTCGACGAACTCCATACGTATCGTGGTCGGCAGGGAGCGGATGTTGCCTTGTTAGTACGCCGCGTGCGAGATCGCCTGGCTGCTGAGCAATTACAATGTGTCGGCACGTCGGCAACGCTCGCCAGCGAGGGAACATTTGCCGAACAACGTGCCGAAGTCGCGCGAGTAGCTACCCAGCTTTTTGGTGCACCAGTCTATCCGGAGCACGTGATCGGCGAGACCCTGCAACGGGCTACCCCCGAATACGCCTTGGACGATCCCACATTCATTGACGCCTTACATGCCCGCATCAGCCGCGATCCCATCCAGGTGCCAAGCCGGTATGAGGATTTCGTGGCCGACCCATTCTCTAGCTGGATTGAAAGCGTCTTTGGGGTTACCCAAGACGAAACCAGTGGGCGACTTGTTCGCAGCCAACCCAAAAGCATTTGGGGCGAAAATGGCGCAGCCCAGCAGCTAGGTGATCTTACCGGCATCGATGTGAGCCGCTGTGGCAATGCTATTGAGCAATGGTTGCTGGCTGGATACGAATGCAAGCCAGACCCGGAAACAGGCACACCGCCTTTCGCCTTCCGCCTGCACCAGTTCATCAGCCCAGGCGATACCGCTTATGCTTCGTTAGAAACCGAAGATGAGCGGCATATCACAGTGCATGGCCAGCAATATGTACCGGGTGACCGTTCGCGCACGCTTTTTCCGCTGGCTTTCTGTCGTGAGTGTGGGCAGGAATACTACTGCGTGAGCATGACCGAGGACGAAGAGACGGGACAACGCTTTTTTGCTCCGCGCGATTTTTCAGACCGTCTGAGCGATGAGGAGAGTGTGGCCGGTTACCTGTTTCGGAGTACAACGCATCCCTGGCCGTCAAACCCTGATGAAGTGATTGAGCGGCTACCGGACGACTGGCTCGAAATCCACAAGGGTGTGCTGCGCATTCGCTCTCATCGCCGTAAACAGCTTCCTGAGACGGTCCGTGTCCGACCTGATGGTGTTGAGGACAGTGACGGTGAGGCATGGGTATTTGTTGAGGCTCCTTTCCGTTTCTGCCTGTGCTGTGGCGTATCCTACGGTGCGCGCCAAGCGTCGGATTTTGCCAAACTGGCGTCTCTGAGTTCGGAAGGACGCAGCAGCGCCACAACCATCTTGAGTCTAGCGACGCTTTTGCACCTCAAAGACGAGAGGCTGCTGCCGGATCATGCAAGGAAGCTGCTTAGCTTTACCGATAACCGGCAAGATGCGTCACTGCAGGCGGGACACTTCAATGATTTTGTGGAAGTGGGGTTACTCCGGTCAGCGCTATATGCAGCAGTGGAAAGTACAGGCAGCGAGGGGGTGCATCACGAGGAAATCACCCAACGCGTATTCGACTCGCTGAATTTGCCGCTTGAGTTGTATGCCAGCGACCCTGAGGTGCGCTTCCAGGCACAGGATGAGACTAAGAAAGCCCTGAGGCACGTGCTCGGTTATCGTCTCTATCGCGATCTGCGCCGCGGTTGGCGCATTATGTCCCCTAACCTGGAGCAGTGTGGCCTGCTGCGGATTGACTACCTTTCACTGGAAGACCTGTGCGCGGAGGAGGAAATCTGGACTAACTGCCATCCGGCTCTCGCTTCGGCCAGCCCTGCAACACGGGCCAGGATCGCGAAGACCTTACTTGACTATATGCGGCGCGAACTGGCAATCAAAGTCGATTACCTCGACCCCGATTTTCAGGATCGCCTGCAGCGTCTGAGCAGCCAGCGCCTGGTAGCACCCTGGGCTATTGATGAAAACGAGCGGATGGAATACGCCGCCGTCCTCTTCCCGCGTTCTGCGAGAAGAGATGATTACCAGGGCAATGTGTTTGTATCGGCGCGCGGCGGCTTTGGCATTTACCTCAGGCGACACAATACGTTCTCCGAATATGCAGGCGAACGGTTGAAGCTTGATGATACTGAGCGCATCATAGGCGAACTGCTCGAAGCTTTGCGCGTGGCCGGATTAGTTGAAATCGTGGTGGAACCGCAGGATGACACTGATGTGCCCGGTTACCAGTTGAACGCAGCCTCGATGGTCTGGAAAGCAGGTGACGGATCACGCGCCTTTCACGACCCGATTCGTGTGCCCAATGAGCCGGAAGGTGGCGGTAGACCAAACCCGTTTTTTGTGAACTTCTATCGTACAGTTGCGCAACAACTGCAGGGGCTGGAGGCACATGAACACACCGCCCAGGTGCCCTACGAAGAACGGATCAAACGTGAGCAGTCGTTCCGCCAGGGCAAACTGCCTATCCTATATTGCTCCCCCACCATGGAACTGGGGGTGGATATTGCCGAGTTGAATGTGGTCAATATGCGCAATGTGCCACCTACCCCGGCCAACTACGCACAGCGTAGCGGACGCGCTGGGCGCAGCGGCCAGCCTGCACTGGTGTTCACCTACTGCTCAGGGGGTAGCCCACATGACCAGTACTTTTTCCGTCGTCCAGAGTTGATGGTGACCGGCGCGGTTGCACCGCCACGTCTGGACTTAGCCAATGAAGACCTGGTGCGCAGCCATATTCACGCCATCTGGTTGGCGGAAACTGGCGCAGACCTGGGCAAGACTCTCAAAGATGTCCTCGACTTGCAGGGCGAACCTCCGGGTCTGGAACTACTGGAAGGTGTACGCGCAGATATTGAATCAGTCAGCGCCCGCCGCAGGACTTGGGAACGGGCCCAGCACGTTTTACAGATGATCGGAGACGAATTATCCGAAGCGGGATGGTACGAGCCTGACTGGCTGGACAAACAGCTTGCGCTTGTCACCCGACGCTTTGATGAAACCTGTGATCGGTGGCGCGGCCTCTATCGTGCTGCGCTGGCCCAGGCCGAAGCCCAGGGCAAAATTATCCGCGATGTTTCCCGCAGCCAGGCTGATAAACGCCAGGCAAGCCGCCTGCGAAGTGAGGCCGAGTCACAACTTAAGCTGTTGACCGAGGCGGAGAATATCGCCCAATCGGACTTCTATAGCTACCGGTATTTGGCCAGCGAAGGTTTTTTGCCCGGCTACAGTT
>CAYTGY010000052.1:4674-8571 GCA_964437265.1 uncultured Spirochaetaceae bacterium
TGCCTATTTCAGACTATATCCCTGGCCGCCGGGTACGGGAACGCGATGAATTTCTGTCACGCCCACGTTTTCTGGCAATTTCTGAGTTTGGTCCGCGTTCCATTATCTATCACGAAGGCTCACGCTACATCATCAACCAAGTCATCTTACCGGTGGGTGAGGAAGGTCCCCTCACATCGCAGGTCAAACAATGCGAGAGTTGCGGGTATTTGCACCCGATTTACGCGGGAGAAGGACCGGATTTGTGTGAGCGTTGTGGGATGCCACTCGATCCACCGTTACGCAAACTCTTGCGAATGCAAAATGTTGTGGCTAAGCGCCGCGACCGGATCAATTCTGACGAGGAGGAACGATTCCGGCTGGGGTACGATATTCGTACCGGCGTGCGTTTCCCAGAACGCGACGGATACCCAACCTATCGTGTCGGTGAGGTGAGGGTGGATGACCAACCGGTGATCCGGTTGACATATGCCCAGGCCGCGACCCTATGGCGGATCAACCTTGGTTGGACCCGCCGAAAGAACAAACACCAACATGGCTTTGTGTTGGACATCGAGCGCGGATACTGGGCCAAAAACGAGTTGGCGCATGAAGACGATCCGGATGATCCTATGTCAATGCGCACCGAACGTGTCATTCCCTATGTGGAGGACAGTCGGAACTGCCTGTTAGTTGAACCCGTGATCGAACTTGACAATGTCGAAATGGCTTCCATGCAGGCCGCCCTCAAAAGGGCCATCGAAGCTACCTTTCAGCTTGAGGACAATGAACTGGCAGCGGAGCCACTCCCTAATGCAGGCGACCGCCGGATTCTGTTGTTCTACGAAGCTGCTGAAGGCGGCGCAGGCGTGCTCCGCCGGATTCTAGATGAGCCACATACGTTAGCCAGAATTGCACGGCAGGCGCTGGTCATCTGTCACTTTGATCCCGACACGGGTGAGGACCTGCGTCGGGCACCACGCGCTACTGAGGACTGTGAAGCCGCCTGTTATGACTGTCTGCTGAGTTATGGGAACCAGCGCGAACACGCCCTGCTTGACCGCCAGGTGATTCGCCTTTTGTTGCTGGATTTGTCGTCAGCTGTCGTTTACGCCAGTCCTACCAGCGCGACGCGCGAAGACCATTTCGACAAACTGATGCGATTGGCCGGGTCGGACCTGGAGCGCGAATGGCTGCGCTATATGGAACGGAACGGTTACCGGTTGCCTGATGATGCTCAAGTATTGTTTGAGGTATGTGGTACACGACCGGATTTTGTCTACCAGGATGCATATGCCGTTATCTACATCGATGGCCCGCATCATGACTACCCGGAACGCCAGGCGCGTGACAGCCAACAACAGACATGTTTGGAAGATGCGGGATATACGGTGGTTCGCTTTGGGTATTTCGAGGACTGGGACGATATCATCGCCCAACATCCTCACATCTTTGGGGGTGAGGAATGAGCTACGCGGTAGGTTCATTGGTCCGAGCACGCGGACGTGAATGGATTGTGTTACCCGAATCGAGTGACGATCTGCTCATGCTCCGCCCGATTGGGGGCACAGAGGATGAAGCAACCGGCATCTATCTCCCGCTGGAAGTGGTTATACCAGCGCAGTTCGAATTTCCCGATGCAAAGCATGTTGGGGATCATCGCTCGTGTCGTTTGCTGCGCGATGCCGTGCGTTTGGGTTTTCGCTCCAGTGCAGGGCCGTTTCGCTCTTTCGCACGCATTTCAGTCGAGCCACGTCCCTACCAGTTGGTGCCCTTGTTGGTGGCGCTCAAACGCAATCCCGTTCGATTGCTGATTGCCGATGATGTGGGGATCGGCAAAACGGTGGAAGCCTGCCTGATTGCTCGCGAATTGCTGGATCGCGGAGAAATCAAACGCCTTGCGATCCTCTGTCCACCCCAGTTAGCCGAGCAGTGGCAGGCAGAGCTGGCGACCAAGTTCTATATTGATGCCGAGTTGGTGCTGTCCAGTACCGCAACCCGGCTTGAGCGCCAATGTCGGATGACCGAGACGATTTTTGATCGCTACCCCTTTGTAGTGGTTTCGACCGACTTCATCAAATCGGACCGCCGTCGACAGGATTTCCTGCGGACTTGCCCAGAGCTTGTGATCGTCGATGAGGCGCATACATGTGCTTACAGCGGCGAGCGCCGCAGTGGTCGCCACCAGCGCCATGAACTGGTATCCGGGCTGGCCGCAAACCCATACCGGCATTTGATCCTGGTCACAGCTACGCCGCACAGTGGTAAGGAAGAAGCCTTTCGTTCACTGTTGTCACTGTTGAATCCCGAACTAGATGAACTGCCGGAAGATCTCACCGGACCAGAGCACAGGCAAGATCGCCGCGAATTGGCCCAGTATTTCATCCAGCGGCGACGCGGTGATATTCGCCACTTCATGGAAGCAGACACACCGTTTCCTGAACGGGAACATGCCGAGGAAACCTACGCGCTGACCCCAGAATACCGGCGGCTATTCGACCGTGTGCTGGATTATGCGCGTGAAAGTGTGGCGGTTCCGGGCGAGGAGCGCTTCAGGCGACGTGTGCGCTGGTGGTCGGCCCTGGCGTTGTTACGGTCGCTGGCATCCAGTCCTGCGGCAGCTGCAGCCACGCTACGTAGCCGTGCGTCGACAGCCGACGCGGAGACGGAAGAAGACGCGGACGAAATAGGTCGTAGAACTGTTCTGGACCTGATGGACGACGAGTCACTGGAAGGCATTGACGTGACTCCCGGCGGTGATGTGGGAGAGATAGCCGAAGATGAGAACGCTAACCGCCGCCGCTTGCTCGACATGGCACGCTTTGCTGAAAGCTTGATGGGCGAGCGTGACGCGAAGCTAGAGAAGGTGGTTGAGATCGTCAAAGCGTTGATCCGTGACGGCTACAGTCCGATTGTGTTCTGCCGGTTCATTCCGACTGTTGACTACGTTACCCAGGAACTGCGTAACCGCACACGCGGTGTTGAGATCGCTGGTATAACCGGGTCCCTACCGCCAGCCGAGCGAGAAACCCGCGTCGCCAAGCTAGGCGAAGAACCTAAACGGGTGCTGGTATGCACAGATTGTCTGAGTGAGGGTATCAACCTGCAAGAATATTTCGACGCGGTTGTGCACTATGACCTCTCGTGGAACCCGACGCGTCATGAGCAACGCGAAGGCCGCGTCGATCGCTACGGGCAACCGCGCGACATCATCAAAGTCGTGACACTTTACGGGATTGACAACCAGATCGATGGTAGCGTGCTGAAAGTGTTGCTGCGCAAGCATCGGGCGATCCGTAACTCGCTGGGCATTTCCGTGCCAATACCAGTCGAAAGCAGTGAGATCATTGAGGCGATCTTCGAGGGGCTGCTACTCCACGAGGATCGCCCGGCAACAGCGCAGGTCCTGCCCGGCTTTGAGGAGTATGTAGCTCCCCGGCAGCAAGCCCTGTTCGACGAATGGGACTTTATCGCCGAGCGTGAGAAACGCTCAAGGACTATGTTCGCCCAGGAGACGATAAAGACTGATGAGGTCGCCCGCGAACTCCGTGCCACCCAAGAAGCCATCGGCTCCGGCGTAGACGTAGCGAGCTTCATGCGTGATGCGGTGCGTATGCACGGAGGTGTGGTCTCAGAAAACGTTGCATCTGCCTTCGATCTGACTGAAACACCGCGCGCATTGAAAGAGGCCATTGGCCAAGCCGAACAATTCACCGCGCGCTTCGAACTGCCGGTGAAGGAGGGGCAAATCCACCTGACGCGCACCCACCCAATTGTCGAAGGCATGGCGAGCTACATCATGAACTCGGCGCTTGACCCGTCAGGAGATGGCGTGGCGCGTCGGGCCGGAGCGATTCGAACCTCGCGGGTGAAGACGCGCACGTCGTTACTGCTCGTCCGTTTGCGCTACCACATCAT
>CAYTGY010000052.1:8581-14997 GCA_964437265.1 uncultured Spirochaetaceae bacterium
TCACGCGCACCGCCGACGATGAGCAACAGATGCTGGCGGAAGACGTGCAACTGGTGGCTTTCGAAGGCACGCCAGACAATGCGACCTGGATCGATAGTGCGCGGGCTGAGGAACTGCTGCAGGCCGACCCCGACGAAAACATCCACCCGGCCCAGGCAACCACCTTCGTGCAGCGCGTGATCGAGGGCCGCGACCACATCATGCCGCATCTCGAAGACATGGCAGCCCAACGGGCAACTGAACTACTGGAACAACACCAGCGTGTGCGGAGTGCCGCGCGCATGCGGGGCGTGCGGTATGCGGTGGAGCCACAACTGCCGCCTGATGTGCTTGGAATCTACGTCTTCCTGCCAGCGAGGAGATGACATGGGCGACGGTAACCTGTTCGCTGAAGTTGGTATCTGGAATGTGACGAGTGGACGCCCCAGGCGGTATGCGCTCGGATCGGTTGGGTATGAAGAATATCTCGAAGACTGGATTGAACAGGATCCCTCGCTCATACGCGACGACCTCTTGATTGTTGGACGACAGGTGCACCTCGCGTCCGGCGTTCTGGACCTGCTGGCAGTCGATAGAACGGGAAGCTGGGCCGTCATCGAGATCAAGCGCGGGAACATCCGCCGCAAGACGGTAATGCAGGCAGTAGACTACGCGGCTTGTGTTGCGGAAATGTCATCAGACGAACTGGCTCATATAGTCGACACATATCTTTCAGGACGGGAACAGAACCTCGAAGGATTCATGGCCCATCACGGCTTTGGCGGGGAAATCTTCGAGGAACGGAACGTGACCGTCTTTGTCGTTGGGACAGGCCGCGATGTACATCTGGAGCGAATGGTTCGCGGTTTGTCATTTCGGGACCAGCCCATCAACATTGTGCAGTTCGGGGTCTTCGAAAACGACGTAGGGGAACTGCTCATTCTACGTCGACTGACGGAAGCGCAATCGGATGTGGCCGTGCCAGCCGTCACTACCGATGAGACAGACGACCGGCAGAGCGATATGGATCGCCTGTTCAAACTGGCAAACCAGAATGGGATTGGCAACGAGTTCCGCCGCGTATACGACGCTGCCACCAAACATGGACTTTATCCACGCCTGCATCGATGGGGCATTATGTACACACCGCCCCAGAATAAGACGAGAGTGCTTATCTGCGCCTGGGTAAAACCCAATAAGGGCCGGTTTGATATCTTCATCGCGCCCCATGCTTTCGCAGAGTTTTTTCCAGTGGGCAAGCTTGAAACCAGGCGAATTCTGGGTTGGTCCAATCGGAGGAGAATGACTCCGGAAGACGTGGATACGTTTGTGCGCAATTTGGACGCTTTGTTTGCTCGCATTGAGGCGAATTCATAAAGACTTTTCCGGGGGATTACTGTTATGGCCGTTCGTTCACGCGACATCTTCACCACCATCCACACCGAAGGGGCGATCCTGCCGCCGGACCTGCTCCAGCATATCGCCGAGGGCAGCGACGGGCTGGACGGGCTGCGCGCTGAAGACTACCACCGCCCCATTGAAAAGCTCAACGAGGTCATCAACCACGCCTGGAACGTGCTGCTCGCGGCATGGGCCAATTTCCAGAACGCCCGCGAGAGCCTACCCGAAGGCGACCTCGGCACGACCATCACGCGTGAGCGGTGGCTGCTGCCCCTGTTCCGCGAACTGGACTACGGACGGCTCCCCACCAAGCGCGCCGCCGAGATCGGCGGGAAGACGTACCCGATCTCGCACCGGGACGCCGAAGGCAACGTGCCGATCCATCTGCTGGGCTGCAACGTGGACCTGGACAAACGCACCCCCGGCGTTGCGGGCGCGGCGACCACCAGCCCACACAGTATGTTGCAGGTCTTCCTCAACCGCTCGGACGACCACCTGTGGGGCTTCCTCTCCAACGGGCTGCGACTGCGGATTCTGCGCGATAACGTCAGCCTGACGCGCCAGGCGTATGTCGAATTCGACCTCGAAGCCATGATGAACGGCGAGGTCTACGCTGACTTCGTGCTGCTGTGGCTGCTGTGCCACCAGTCCCGCGTGGAAGGTGAGCGCCCGGAGCAGTTCTGGCTCGAACGGTGGATGCAGACCGCCGTTGAGCAGGGCACGCGCGCCCTGGACCAGCTCCGCGATAACGTGCAGGTGGCGATTGAGCGGCTGGGCGAGGGCTTCCTCGCGCACCCGCATAACATGGACCTGCGCGACAAATTGCAGGACGGGCGGCTCGACCGGCAGGACTACTACCGCCAACTGCTGCGGCTGGTCTACCGGCTGCTGTTCCTGTTCGTAGCCGAGGATCGCGGGCTGCTGCTCGATCCTGCAACAGATGACGAAGCCCAGGCGCGCTACACGGACTACTACTCCACGCGGCGACTGCGCGACCTGGCGGAACGTCTCCGGGGCACGCGCCATCATGACCTCTTTCACGGGCTGCGGCTGGTGATGCGTCTGCTTGGTGCGGAACGCAACGGCGAGGGCCGCGCCCTCGGTCTCCCCGTCCTCGGCAGCTTCCTGTTCTCCGACGAGGCCGTCGCCGACCTGATCGACTGCGAGATCAGCAACTGCGACCTGCTGGAGGCGATCCGCGCGCTGGCCTTCACCGAGGACCGGGCCGTGCGCCGCCTGCGCCCCGTCGATTACAAAAACCTGGGGCCGGAGGAACTCGGCAGCGTCTACGAATCGCTGCTCGAACTGCACCCGGAAGTCAATGTCGTGGCGCGGAGCTTCACGCTCGGCACCGCCTCCGGCCACGAACGCAAAACCACCGGCAGCTACTACACGCCCGCCTCACTGATCCAGGCGCTACTCGATTCGGCGCTCGATCCCGTGCTGGAAGAGGCCCTCACCCCCGGCCCCTCTCCCAGGGGGCGAGGGGAGAAAGACCGTGAAGCTGCCATCCTCGACCTGAAAATCTGCGATCCCGCCTGTGGCAGCGGCCACTTCCTGATCGCTGCCGCGCACCGCCTCGCTAAAGCGCTGGCTTCCGTCCGTACACAGGAAGACGAACCGGCCCCCGACGCCGTCCGCACCGCCCTGCGCGACGTGATCGGCCACTGCATCTACGGCGTGGACATCAACCCGATGGCGGTCGAACTGTGCAAGGTCGGGCTGTGGATGGAGGCGCTCGAACCCGGCAAGCCGCTCAGCTTCCTCGACCACCGCATCCGCTGCGGCAACAGCCTGCTGGGGACCACCCCCGCGCTCATGGCGCGCGGCATCCCGGTGGACGCCTTCCCCACCAAGAGCGGGCTGCTCGAAGGCGACGAGAACAAGGTCGTCAGCCGCCTGCGCAAGCGCAACCGCGAGGAACGCAAGGCCCGCGAAACCGGCCAGCGCAGCATGTTCGAACTGATCGAACCCCCGGCGGATTATGGCGTGCTGGCCGCCGAAGTGGACGCCCTCGACGCCATCCAGGACCACACGCTGGACGGCGTGCGCGCCAAAGAGCAACGCTACCGCGCGCTGGCCGAGGACCCGGAATACATCGCCGCGCAATTCCTGGCGGATGCGTGGTGCGCGGCCTTTGTCTGGCGCAAAGCGGAGGCGGCCACCTATGCCCTCACCCCTGGCCCCTCTCCCTCAGGACGAGGGGAGCAGCGCCCCGTGCCGCCGCCCATCACCGACCTGACCTACCGGCTGATGGAGGAGGACCCGCACGATCCGCGCTGGCGCGACGTGCGGGCGTATGTGGCCTACCTGCGCGAGCGTTACCAGTTCTTCCATTGGCACGTGGCGTTTCCGGACGTGTTCAGTCGCCCTCACCCTGAATCCCCCCCCCAGGGGGATGGCCCTCACCCTAAATCCCTCTCCCAGGGGGAGAGGGACTTGCTGCGGCGTGGCACGAAGGATGCGGAACGATATGAGAGAATCGCGTCCAAAGCGATGGTTCAAATCAGCCGGGACTTGCGTCAGCGGCAAACGCCCGCCGAAGCGATCATGTGGGAAGCCCTGCGCAATCGCCGCTTGAACGGACTCAAATTCCGCAGACAGCACCCTATTGCCGAGACGCACTATGTGGTTGATTTCCTGTGCTACGAAGCCGGACTCGTGGTTGAGATTGACGGCGATATTCATGACCAGCAACAACAAGCTGACGCGCAACGCCAGCGACATATCGAGTCGCTGGGATACACCGTGATGCGCTTCACCAACGACCAGGTCTACAACGATCTCCAATGGGTACTCGCCACCATCGCCCACGCCGCCTCCCTACTCCCTTCTCCCCCTGGGAGAAGGGCTGGGGATGAGGGCCTGCCCCCTGGGAGAAGGGGCCGACCTGTGGTCGGTGGGAACGAGAGCTACAACGAACACACCGGCTGGTCCGGCGGCTTTGACGTGGTGCTGGGTAACCCGCCCTGGGATCAGATTCAACTCGATGATCGGGAGTTTTTCGCAACAAGCGCTCCTGACATCGCGCAGGCTCCGCACATGTCTGCGAGAAAACGTATGATAAGGGCACTCCGCGATTCTGATCCCGTTCTATATCGCGCCTACCACCAGGCTACTCGCCAGCTTGGAGGCGTGAAGAGCTTCATTCACGCCAGCGGACTGTTCCCGCTCACGAGTTTTGGCCGTCTGAACAGCGCACCCCTTTTCGCCGAACTCGCGCTGCAATTGCAGAGTCCAACGGGACGGGTCGGCCAGATAGTTCCAACCGGCATTGCCACCGATTCCTTCAACCAATACTTTTTCCAGGACCTCATCTCCTCCCTCGCCCTGGTCAGCCTCTACGACTTCGAGAACCGCGACGCGATTTTCCCTGGCGTGCATCGCAGCTACAAATTCTGCCTGCTGACGCTGGCCGGACCCGCGCGCCCGGCGCGTGGCGGCGCGGAGTTCGTGTTCTTCGCCCACGCCGTGCCCGACCTGCTCGACCCGGAGCGGCGCTTCACGCTGGCGGCGGAAGACATCGCGCTGATCAATCCCAACACCGGCACCACCGCCACCTTCCGCAGCCGCCGCGACGCCGACCTGACCAAAGCCATCTACCGCCGTATGCCTGTCCTGGTCGATGAGAACGACCCGGAGGGAGGCAATCCCTGGGGCATTACCTTCAAGTTGATGTTCATGATGAACACGGACTCCCACCTGTTCCGCACACGGGAGGAGTTGGAGGCGGCGGGCTGGCGGCTGGAGGGGAACCGGTTCGTGCGGGGGGAGGCCCTCACCCTAAATCCCTCTCCCAGGGGGAGAGGGACTTCATCCGCGCCACCTGGCTCCCCTCTCCCAGGGGGAGAGGGGCCGGGGGTGAGGGCCTATCTGCCGTTGTATGAGGCCAAGATGATGCACCAGTTCGATCACCGCTGGGCCACGTATGAACCCAACGGCGACACCCGCGATCTGACCGACGCCGAGAAGCGCGATCCGGCACGTGTGGCACTGCCGAGGTATTGGGTCGATGCGCGGGAGGTGCTCCAGCGAGTTCCAGAATGGGATTACGATTGGTTCATAAGTTACCGAGATATTGCCCGCGCAACCGATGAAAGGACGGGTATCTGTAGTGTAATACCTTATTCTGGCACAGGCTGTCACCTAATGTTGTTCTCACATCCCAGAGAGATTTTAGTGACAGGGCTTGTTGCGAACCTAAATAGGTTTGTTTTCGACTTTATTGTCAGACAAAAAGTTGGCGGAACCCACTTGAATTTCTTCTATGTTAAACAATTTCCGGCACTCCCTCCCGCTGCCTACACCCCGCCACTGCTCGACTTCATCGTGCCGCGCGTGCTCGAACTGACCTACACCGCCTGGGACCTGCAACCCTTCGCCCAGGATGTCGGCTGGGACGGGCCGCCCTTCGTCTGGAACGAGGAGCGGCGCTTCCTGCTGCGCTGCGAGCTGGACGCGCTCTATTTCCACCTCTACGGCATCACCCGCGACGACGTGGACTACATCATGGAGACGTTCCCCATCGTCAAGCGTAAGGACATCGCCGCCACCCAGCGGCCCTCATCCCAGACGCGGTTGGCAACCGCGCCCCTTCTCCCAGGGGGAGAAGGGCTTAGCGCGCGGGAAGAAAGTCCCCCTCGCCCTGAGGGAGAGGGGGATTTAGGGGGTGAGGGCTACTACCGCACCAAGCGCGTGATCCTGGCGATATACGACGAGATGGCGGCGGTGGGCGTGCCGGACGATCCGGACCGCATCGCGGCGTATGAGACGTGGCTCAGCCCGCCGCCCGCTGATCCGTCGGTGGCACATCCGCCGCGCTAGCTGCGCGCGAGTCCGGTTACAATAGGGGTAGATGATGGTGAGCAGGGAGAATCCGGACATGGAAACGATCCAACTATCAAAACACATCGGTGCGGACGGGATGCTCAAGCTGGAAATGTTGGTGGGGGCCAATGTCGAATGCGACATCACGATCCGGGTGCGGCGCAAGCTGTCCCAGGACGAGTGGCGCGCGTTTCTCGATGAGACGGCAG
>CAYTGY010000053.1:0-14746 GCA_964437265.1 uncultured Spirochaetaceae bacterium
GCCAATAGCTCAAAGGAGACCCGCCTAAGCTCGGCCCCGCGCTGCTCCGCGATGGTCCAGACAAAACTCATCGGATTACCTCCTTCGCTCGCAGGAACGTTATCAACCCATCGATCGCGGTCTCAACCCGCTCCCCGTCGGTCGCCAAAACAAGCTCCCCGTTCCGAGCCACCTTCGGCGTTCGGATCTTCACGACCCGGGTGGGCGAACCCTTGAGGCCTAAGAAGGCGTCCTCGAGGTCGATGTCGTTCTTTCCCCAGGTGGGCACGGCAAGCTGCCGCGCGCGCTTCTTGCCCCCTAGCGTGGGCAGCTGTGGCCGCACGATCTCCTTGACCACGGTAAGCACCGCCGGCAGGGGCGCCCGGAGGCGCTGATAGCCGTTTTCGATCAGTCGCTCGACCTCGATGCTCGCGGCCCCCTCGGCCGCAAGCGTTTCAATCCGGCTGACGTAGCTCACCAGGGGCAAGTCCAACCACGCCGCGATGCCCGGCCCAACCTGCCCGGTATCACCGTCGGTGGCCCGCTCGCCGCAGATCACCATGTCGTAGCCGCCGATCTTTTGGATGGCCCGGGAGATGGTGTAAGATGTAGCCCAGGTATCCGAGCCCCGAAAGGCACCGTCGGAGAGAAGCACACCCTCGTCGCAACCCATCGCCACGGCCTCTTTGATGGCCTTGATCGCCTTTTCGGGGCCCATGCTCACCACCGTCACGGTGCCGCCGTAGCGCTCCTTGAGGTCTACTCCAACCTGGATGGCGTAGAGGTCCAATGGATTGACGACGGACTCGACGCCGTCCCGGATCATGGTGCCGGTCTCCGGGTCCATCTTGACGTTGCTCGTCTCCGGAACCTGTTTGATTGGGATGATGATGTTCAGACGACTCCTCCTGAGTTTTGTCTTGGGCGGGCAGGCCGGCCGGCCGTGGCAGGCTTACAGCCGCCCGCGCGCAACCTACACCTCGACCTTGGCGCCGAGGACCTCCATAAACTTGGCAATCCAATCCGGATGCGCGGGCCAGGCAGGAGCCGAGACCAGGTTGCCGTCCACCATCGCCTGATCGACGGGGATCTCCTTGTAGGTGGCTCCGGCGCTTGCGACTCCCGGTCCCACCGCAGGATAGGCCGTAAGCGTACGCCCCTTAATAACGTCGGCCGCGGCAAGCACCTGGGGTCCGTGGCAGATCACCGCCACCGGTTTGTTGCGGTCAAAGAAGTGCTTCACAATGGCCAGCACGCGGTCGTTCAGACGGATGTACTCAGGAGCGCGTCCGCCGGGTATCACAAGTCCCGCGTAGTCCGCTTCGTTTACCGAAGCAAAGTCCGCGTTTAAGGCAAAGTTGTGGCCCGGTTTTTCGCTGTAGGTCTGGTCACCCTCAAAGTCGTGGACCGCGGTCCGAACCGCGTCCCCGGCCTTCTTGTCGGGGCACACCGCGTGGACCTCGTAGCCCACGGCCGCCAACGCTTGAAACGGCACCATAACCTCGTAGTCCTCCACGAAGTCTCCCACCAGGAACAGAATCCTCTTGTTCGCCATACTCTTTCCTCCTCGCTCAATAGTGGTTTCGGCCGGCCTTTCGGTGCACGTCTTGGATAGTAAGACAGTTGGTCTGACCAATTACATTGTTAGCACGGCGCCGGCCCTTGTCAAGAGCCTGTCAACACTGTTGTGTAAATCCCTTCAGACCGGTACCCGGCCGTCGAATTTGATTGCCAGGTAATTGAGTGCCTGGCTCCAGTGTCTGATCGGCATCCTCCATTTCTTTGAGATATTCTGAATCGCCATGAAACACAGCTTCATCGCCGCATCCGTGGTCGGGAAAGCCAGTCGGTTCCGGGTCACCTTTCTCAGGCTGTAGTTCAACGACTCGACCGCATTGGTCGTGTACATCACGGAAGGAACGATGCCCGAGCACGGGCAGGATCGGACCGAAGGCCTCCTCTTCCATGGTCGCTGACTCAGCCGCGAATCGCTCCCGAAGAACGACTCGAAGGCTGCCGTCAGAAGCCCGATCATCGCATCGGCATGCTCTTCGGCGACCAGGGCCCGTACGATCGACTCACGGTGTTCGACAATCGCCGTCGACGGGTCGAAGCGTCTCAACAATGCTCTGTCTTTCCGTTCATTCCTTTCCTGTAGCGCGCATCACCGGGAAACGGCGTCGGCCCACTCAGGCAGGTGTCGCCAAGACCATGTTCGCGCCGTTTCGCCTGTGTACTCTAACTCGCCGCCGTACACCAGATGGCACCGCTCCGGCGAGATGTCGGAGTAGCTCTGGAACTTCCTCAGCGAGCGGGTGAACTCCTGATTCAGCGTAGCGCCCGACTTGATCTCCACCGCGACGATGTCCGGTCCGTGCTCCACCACCAGATCGACCTCGGTGCCGGTATTGTCGCGCCAGAAGTACATATGCGGCCTGCGTCCGGTGTGCTCGACGATCTTACGGTGTTCGGCCACCACGAAGTTCTCGAAGATGCCGCCGCGCAGGTAGTGGGTGGAGAGTTGGTGCTCCGACTCGAGCCCCAGGAGCGAACACGCAAGGCCAGTATCGTAGAAGTACAGCTTCGGTTGCTTCACAACGCGCTTGTTGTAGTTTCGGTGGTACGGCGGTAGCAGAAAGACCACGAAGCTCGCCTCCAGAACCGAGAGCCACGCTCGCACCGTCTTGTGATCGACGCCCAGCTCGTTAGCAAGCGCGGAGAGATTGAGCAGGCTGCCGATCCGACCCGCGCAGAGCTGGAGAAAGCGCGAGAATGTGGAGAGGTCGCCGACGTTACGAACCGATCGTACGTCTCGCTCTACGTAGCTCTGGATATACGTGGGGTAGAAGGCGGCCGGTGCGATCCCTCGGTCGTGGAGCGGCGGGTACATGCCGCTGAACATAACGGTGTCCACCGGCTCGCCGAGTACTGCCGGCAACTCGAGCACGGTGAACGGATGAAGATGCAGAATCATGGCGCGTCCGGCGAGCGATTGCGTGATCCGCTCCAGGAGCAGGAAGTGCTGGGACCCACTCAGGATGACCTTTCCGATGGTTTGGTGCTCATCCACGATCGTCTGCACGTAGGAGAAGAGGTCCGGAACCCGCTGAGCCTCGTCAATGACGATGCCCCGCTCCATATGGCGTCCGATGAGACCGCGCGGGTCCTCTTCAGCGATCCGGCGTTGGTCAACGGCTTCCAGGTTCACGTAGTGGTAGTCTGGAAAGGCGGCGCGGAGCAACGTAGTCTTGCCCGACTGCCGCGGACCGGTGACCGTCACCACTGGAAACGAGCGAACAGCTGTCTCTAAAGCGGTCATGAGCGTACGAGCAACCATAGTCGATCCTACGTCGGTAGGCGGCTCTGGTCAATCATGTTCTTTACAATCCGGGAAGTCAACTCCCAGATTGTAAAGCATGACACCGGGCGAACGCCTCTCCCAGGAACCCCCGCATCGTTTCATTCTCGCCCGAGCCGGCAATGTGCCCCCGATCGATCACCGTGAGCTGATCTTCGCGGTAGATTGAGGCCTGCTGCTCGAGCACGATGTAGCGGTCGAAGCGCCCCAGCAGCGCGTGGACGTTCTTGTTCGACCGTCGCGCGAAGGCTGCCTCGAAGTTGAGGCAGGCGGTGAGCCGATCCGGGTCCTCGAGCGCGTCCTTCCCGGTCAGTTTCCGGTACGCAGAGTCGATGAACAGTCGGTCGAGCGCTGCTCCGGCGAAGATCGGACGATACTCGTCGGCCGTGTCATAACAGGCGTGATGCAGGTTCGTGATCCATCCGCCCAGGCTGATCCCGGAGACGACGGTCTTCTTCGCTTCGGGCAGTGCGCGCACCAGGGCTTCGATGAGCGCGACCGACCCGGCGAGCAGGACACCGAAGCGCTCCAGGTCGCGGATCGCGGCGTAGTACTCATTGTGCGACTCGTTGAACGGCGAGTTCGTCGCGATGATGTTCACGCCCGAGTCAAACGGCGGCGCGAAGCCGGTCTTTCCCGCGCCCAGGACCTTCTTCGCCCTCACATAGTACGGAATATCGCCGCTGCCGTGGTGGAAGATGAGGACCGGCGCGGCTGCGTCTACCCATTCCAGCACGGTGAACTTCGTCGGAACCGCTCCGAGCGGTGTGCGAACCTCTGCGACGTACTCTCCCTCTTGGTTCCAGTCGGGCGCGGTGGCGGAGCTCTGCGCAACGAGCTCTTCGAGCGGCGCGCTCTCTACTCCCTCGCTGAAGAACTTGAGCGAATTGCCGTACATCGAACCCATGCCGGCTACCAGCGTATCCAGAAACTCGTGCTTTCCCATTGCGTCCTCCGCTTGTTTGTGACCCATCAGTCATATGACTATACGGTTACTTTTCCCATTGACCATCCGATGTCACGGCCCTATATACCTACATACAAGAGAGGCGACGACCGTGCCAAAGCAGACCTTCCTGAACCTCGACGATACCAAGCGGGAGCGTTTTCTCGCGGCTGCCGACAAGGAGTTCGCGCTGCACGACTACGCGCAGGCGTCGATTTCGCGGATCGTCGCCGAGCTCGGAATCGCGAAGGGGAGCCTCTACCAGTACTTCGACGACAAGCAGGACCTCTACGTCTTTCTGATCGAGCGCGCCGCGACCACGAAGCTCGAAGCCATCCGCGAACAGCTCGGCTCGTTCGAAGAACACGAGGGCTTCTTCGAGCTCCACACGCAACTGATACTCGCCGGCGCCAACTTCGATCTCGATCATCCGCATTTCAGCCTCATTCTCTACCGCGCGATGCACGATGCAACGATCCGCGGAGTTCCTGCGCGGGTTCGTCGAGATTGCGATCGAGCGGGGCTCGAGGCGTGAAGCGGCTGCTTCGTGCCGACCACCGGACGCTCGACGACGTCGGCGTCTACGGGTAGCGCTCGCTGTTCACAGATCACTCCCCGCGCCCGGCCCAAGCCTCACGTCGAAGAGTCGCTCTATAGCGACGCCCCATCCGAGCGCGAGCGCCGTCAGAATGAACATCACCAGACCCAGCCCGAACGACAGGCTGATGGCGATCGGCACGGTTATACCGAAGATAAAGCCCGCGAGAAAGAGCGCGCCCATCGCAACCGGATATGCGAAGAAGGGGATGAGCCCCCAGGCGAACGTTGTCCAGAAGCGGGCGCGACCTCGTGCGGCGTCTCTCACTCTGAGTCCGGGCAAGAGGTTGAACAGGAGCGTGAACACCAGTCCGCTCAGGAGCGCCACGAAGGTGAAGACTGAACTCCCGACTCGCAACCACCAGCGACCGCCGTGCTCTCCGTGTCCAGCTCCTCATCCACGTGCACGTCGACCGCCGCGAGGTGGCCGGCAGCGATCAGTGCGATCATAAGAACCCAGACGAGTCGTCTCCCCATTGCCCGCGTCATGTGCTCCTCCTGATTCAAGCGCACGATCGTAGCGGAGCGCGGTCAATCTTGGAGCGGAATGCCGCAGTTCCCGGTGTCCTTCCAGCTGAATCCTGGTACCATTATGTCCGTGATGGACGATACCAGGACGATCTTCATCCTCGAAGACGACGACGATTTGCGCAACGGCTTGACCTTCGCCCTGTCGCAGGAAGGGTACGAAGTGAACTCCGCCGCGACGATCGGCGACGCCGGCGCGACCGGTGTCGCTTCGACGCCGGGCGCGTGCGGATCGACACGCACCGGGCGCTTGTCACCATGGACGGCCGGCCGGTGGCGCTCACCGCGTCCGAGTACCGCCTGCTGCTGGCGCTCGTCGAGCACGCCGGACAGGTGCTGTCGCGAGATCAGCTTGCCGATCGGCTGACAGGTACCGACGACGCCGCCGTCGACGACAACACCGTCGCCGTCTACGTCAGGCGCCCGCGGGAGAGAGATCCTCAGCGGCTACGGTTTCCAGCCGCGCGTCGTGGCCGAACTCGAGCCGGGGCTCGCCGCCGTGGATCGGTTGCCGGTCGTCGTAGCGGTGGGGGTCGTTCTGGCCGGGGGAGGAACAGCCTGTCTCGCCGTGCTGGCGCTCAGGCGCACGTCCGGCTCGGTGGAGCGTCTTGCCACCGTCGCTTCGCGTATCGCCGAGGGTAGCTACCGTCTGGAGCCGGAGCAGGAGACCGAAGGGAGCCTGGGGCGCCTGGCCTATCAGGTCCGCCAGACCGCGCATCGGCTCGCCGAGCAGGCCGAGACGGCTCACCAGGGGAAGGAGTCGCGTCGCTCCTTTCTTTCCGACGTATCGCATCAACTCAAGACGCCGCTTGCCTCCATACGCATGTACCACGAGCTGCTGCTCGAGATGGAGGAAGGCGAAACGGATCGCCGCGCGCAGTTTCTCACTCGAGTCCGCGCCGATCGTCCAGGAGGCCGTCAGCGCCTTCCAGGCGCGAGCGGCCGACGAGAAGGTGTCGCTCACGGTGACGCTGCTCCAGGCCGACCGGGCGGTCTCGCACGACCCGCGGTGGCTCGGCGAGGCAGTCTCGAACCTCGTAAAGAACGCGATCGACCACACGCCCGAGGGAGGCAGCGTGAGCGTAACCGTGCGCCACACCGACGTCTTCTCGCGGATTGTCGTCGCGGACACCGGCCCGGGTGTACCAATTGAGGAGCTGCCGCGCGTGTTCGACCGCTTCTATCGCGGCCGGCAGCCGTCGTCCTCGCGCGGCTCGGGTACGGGTCTCGGACTCGCCCTCGCGAAGGCGATCGTCGAGCGTCACGGCGGGGTCATCTCGGCCGCCTCCCCCGGAAGCGGCGCGCGATTCACCATTACGCTTCTGCAGCTTACGAAACCGTAAGCTCCGCGTTCACCCGTTCGTAAGGTTGCCCCGCTACCTTGCTCTCGACAACCAGGACGACAAAAAGGAAGGCCACGATGACCATACTCGAAACGAAGGAACTGTGGAAAACGTACGGGAGCGAGGAGACTCGCGTCGACGCTCTGAAGGACGCGAACATCTCCGGCGGTCAGCAGCAGCGCGTCTCGATCGGGCGGGCGCTCGTTTCGTGGCCCTCCATCATCCTCGCCGGCGGGCACAGTTCGGGCAGCCCCCGCGTAGACACGTCGCTTCGCAGGAGCCGATGACCATGGCTATTGACCTTGAGAGCTACGCGAGTGAGAAGGACGCGGTTGGCGTGATCGAAGGCATGCTCCAGCTCGGGGATAACTACTTCGAATCCAGCTACACCCGGTGCGCGATACAGGATGGCCGGATCGAACCGAGATCGATCAGAAATCGGGCAAGGACTTCGCATGGACAAGATGATGCCCGCGGTTGAGGACGGATCCGGCTACTACATTCACACGATCACCGTGGACTCTGAGTATCGCGGACAGGGACTCGGCAGCGAGATAATTGGTCAGGTCGCCGCCGAGCAGGGCGCGCTCTATCTCCACGTGAACAGAGACAAGGAAGCCGCGATCCGCTTCTACGAGCGGAACGGATTCAAGCGGCTCGCCGAAGGCTCAATGATTCACAAGGGTCACGAGCTCTCGCAAGTGCTGATGGGCAGACGTTGAGTCGAGGAGGGGGAGATCTCTGTAGGAGTAAACGACTTCAAGGTCATGCCGAATCGCCGCGATCAGACAGTCCACGGAAGAGCGAACTTGGCTCGCTGATATCCCGGTGCCGCGGAACGGGTTGTGACATTCCGGTCTTCGGATTCCGGTACCAGTCGTGCTTGCCGCCGTGTCGGATCAGCAAGCAACCAACCAGCCTCTTCCAACTGTTTGGCGAGATCCCGTCGCTTCAACTCACTTCCAGCTCGGCAACTCGTCGGGCTTCGGGGATTCGGTCATTGGAGAGATCTTCGTACAGATTGCGCAAGTGCTCTCTCAAGTCCTCCAAAGTTTCCCCTTGCGTCCAGTAGCCAGGAAATTGCTCAAGATACCCAAGCCAGTGGTCGTTCTCCTGCCAGTAGACGTAGCGGATGGTCATAGTTATGTGATACATTCTGACGACTGCTATGTAAACGAGGATTGAGCCGTACTCCGGCGCTACACACTCCTGTCAGCAATGCCTACTACAGATGGTGAGTCCCGGGCCGGCTGGTAGACCAACCGAGATCTCTCCGTCGCCGGCCGCTTCGAGGCAGTAAGCGCGAAGAGAACCCGGGCTCGTCTACGGCGAGGTGTAGCCGATCGTTACGTTCAGACGGATCGACTCGAGCGCTTCGCATGCGCCGATCCCCCTATCCGATGATCGCCTGAACGATATGGTGGACCGATATCCACGCGAACGCTCCGTCGGGATCGATCCGCGAGTGCTTGCACAGCGACGAAATCTCATCACTTCCTCGGGTGAAGGAGTTCGCCGGGGCGACCTCGACCGCATCGCGAGCGCCGTCTCTTGTCACCTCGTTGATCTCGTTCACGATCTGGGCACCAAGCCGCTTTCGAAAGGGCACCATCATCGAAGGATCAGACGGCTGCTCGTCGGTCATTCTTCGACCGAAAGCGCTACCTTCAGCGCCTGCGACAGCTCGGCGAGTTTTCCATCGTCGAGTGATCCCAAGAAACCGGTGAGTGCGCGCTTCGGTACGCTTACCAGGCCGTCGCGTAGTTCGAGTCGATCAGTACTTGTCGGCTGACCACCACAAACGCCCGTTGCCGTTTCGGATCACCCTTGCCTGGCTTCTTCACCAGAAAGATGTCGCCACGGGTCACTAGTCGGCCTGGAACTCGAGGACGTCGAACGCCTCCTTAATCCGACCAGGTCGGGTCTTCCACGAGGCCGGAGAAGTACTCGGCAGCGGGTGCCCAAACGACCTATAGAAATATCATTGTGCCGACAAAACTACCTATAGGTTCTGGATGTACTCCACAACCTGCCGGATGTCGGCCACCGAACGGCGATCCCCGACCCGAGATGCGACGCGAGAGAAGTGTTCTCGGATGCGATTGTGCAACTCGAATATCGGAATATCGTCAAGCCGTATCGACAGATCATCATCGTCGTCGAAAGAATCGCCGGCTCGCGCGAGAGTCTGCAAAGCGAGGCTGTAGAGATGAAAGAACAGCGCTCTCATCGCACGCTCTCCTGTCCTCTCAGTGGCGTTGGCCTGAACGACCTTCTCAAGCTCCATCAGGGCATCGTCTGATGAGCCAATCTGGAGATAGTTTTCGATTCGCCTCTCAGCATCGCGATCGAGAACGTACGAGCTGCGGGTATGGCCGGTGTAGACCTGTACCTGAGACTCGGATTCGATTGGGTCGTCGACATTGCAGACAATGCACTGCAAGTTTGACTCGAGCCGAACCTGGTGGACAACCGCGTGGCCGGAAAGGGCTGTGGAGAGCAGGGCGCTGATCGTAGCATGAAGCTCCAGCTCAGACTGTTCAGAGAAGCTCCTATAGTAATCGGCACTGTACTCGTAACGAATCAAGAGCACGACAAAGTTTCCATATCTGAAATCCGCTCCCCGCTCCCGCAGGAATGAGCGCAACTCCTGCTCCTGAGCAAAGAGCCGATCCATCTCGGTCATGAGGTACGCGTACTCATCTCCGGGATGCAGTGCCGATGAACCGCGTTTGGTCTGGACCCTACGCATGAGGCGTTGCAGCGGTGCGTAGAGGCGCTGCGAGAACAGATACGCCAACAGGAGCGAGACCACCACCCCGACCGAAAGGAGTATAAGCACAGTTGCTCCGAGCGCCGCCGTCCGCGCGCGTACTGCCGAGTTTGGAACGAGTGCAAGGAGCACGTATGGATTGCGGAAAATCTGTATCGGTTGAGCAATGACAAGATTGCTCCCTCGTCGTATCTGTCGGACGCCAGAAGAAAAACCTACGTCTTCGACGATCTGGCCGAGATCAAGCGCGGACACGTCGGTAGCCACGGAAGAGTGGACGAGATACGGCGTTCCGCTTCCGTCGGTGAAGGCAAGGGTGCTGTCCACGGCAAAGAGATAGGGGGCGAACATCGACTTGAGTGCCTCCACGTCGAGTTCTGCGACCACGAGATTGCAGGCAGTGGAGGGGCCGACACCGCTGAACACAAGAGGGATTATGCGGCCGGTCCGGAAGTCATCGACCAGCAGAGTCGGCTGCAGCAGCGCCAGAGAAGAGGAAGAGCGAAACGGAATTTGCTGCCAGAACTCAAGATTGTAGACGTCGAACACGTGGGCTCGCCAAAGAAGAACGAGTCGCTTGCGGTTCCGCCGCTCGAGAGGACCAGGCCTGACTCGCGAAAGTAGATCCAGATCGAGGCGACGATCTCACGGGTGTGACCGTAGTTGCTTAATGCACGCGCGGCCCGGTTCAGTACACGCGGATCGATCTTTCTCGCATCTCCCACCTCGGCGAGCACCATCGCGATGTCGTCGAACTCGCGCAAGAAGAGCACGGACCGATTGAGCTCTTCGAGCGTAACCGCAATCCGTCCGGCCAACTGGTTGAGGTTCTCCCCGTACTCGTTGAACAGATCGTCCCGGAGTTGATTTGTGTAAATCGTGTAGCTGACGAAACTGACGGCAGCCAGGAGGGCGAGCGGGATACTAAAGAGCAAGAACATCCGTACGAACACCGACCGCTTCTCTCGAACCAGGCGTCTCATCTCGTCAGAGTATCACTTGTATTTGGGATCGAACACTCGGTCTCACACTCGCGGCGGCGACGCTCCACGAATCGAGGGAGGCAGGCAGAAAGCGAATCCACAGGCAAGGCTTCAGGAGGTATGCTGATGGTGATGGGCCAAACGAACGAGAAGCCGATGACAACCGAGCGCCAGATTCTCACCGATGCTCACGGTAAGCCGACACACGTGGTGCTGACCGTTGAAGCCTCCCAGGACATGGAAGAGATGATTCCTTGGGAAGAAGCGAAGATACGAGTTGGCGATTACCGGGTTCTCTACCTGATTGAAGACGACGGCCTGGTTGTAGTAGTTGTGAACGTAGGACACCGAAGCGACGTCTACCGCAGAAGATCCGGTTCGGTTACGGGCTTGAGGTAGCCGGTGAGTTCAATCGGGGCGTCGGAGAACACACTCACGCAGATTATTGATGATCTCGAATCAATCGAACGAGCTGTTGATGGTCTTTCGGATGAGGAGTACGGCGAGTTTCGCCACTGGTTTCTGGAACGCGATTGGAATGAATGGGACCGCCAGATTGCGGTGAAGCAGAAGAAGACAGGGCTTCGCGAACCGTGGACGACCTTTGATGCATCGCACTACCGGCCGGTTCAGTCAGGGTGACGGACGCGGTAAGAGCTTTGGCAGTGAAAGGGGGAGCTGACTACGTCTGGATTTGGATAGGCACCCATGATGAATACGATCGTCTGACTAGGCAGGTTTGGTTGGAAGAGAGGACTTGATCTTCCACCCCATTACTGAAACCGTACTGCGAGGTTTGCTTGCTTCGTTATGTCGTCCATTTGGAGGTGTGGGGAGGCGAGTTCCTGCTCCAGATTGGCGCGGGTGGTATCACCGAACGTGCGGCTCTGTTCATCGCGCTTTCCCTAAATCCCCACCGGATGCACTCCAGGGAAAAGCGCGAAGTCGCGCCAGTTCGACGAGAGCACGAGACTGACGCCGCTCGCCTTATACGTCGCGGCGAGCATCGTGTCCAGGAGTCGCTTGCGGCCTAGCTCGTAGATTCTCATCCAGCTCAGGAAGAGATCCATCGTCGCGGCACCAGGTTGCACCTGCGTCACCTCGCTGCCGTTCCACCACGCAGCCGCCCTGGTCAGAGCGTCTTCCATCGAAAGCGGCTTCTCGAACCGGCGGGCATCGGTCACCACGTGCGCGAACTCGGTCAGAACCTGCGGTGCGAGCGCGAACCCGTCGTCCGAGTGCTCGCGCGCAAGCTGCCGTGCCGAGTTGTGCGAAGCGTGCTCCTCCACCTCGAACGCGACCAGGAACGAGGTGTCGATGCCAATCATCCGAGCATCTCTTCCATCAGGTCGTCGTTCCGCTCGAGCGGTCGGATAACCGCACCCACGCTTGCCGGAGCGTGGTCGAAGACGCTCGAACCGGTGCCAAAGTGGCGCTCGGCGTACTCGGCCATCGCCTCCCGAATCAGCTCGCTTGCGCTCGCCTCACTCTCCTTAGCCCGACTCTGAAACGCGGCGTAGGCATCCTCCGCGACGTAGATCGTGATCGTCTTCATACATACATACTACCATATGTATAACCGTCCGGCAATGTGGCCGTGAGGAGTAGGGGAGCAGCCCCAACGTCCCCCAACGTGACTCCGTCGACGATCCAACTACGCGTATCAAGCTCTCACTTGGCGGGGAACATGTACGGAGTATCTCCGTACATAGAGGTCGGCGATGGCAACAACACGAATTGATACCAGGCTTGACGAAACCGTGAAGTCCAAGGCACAAAAGGCGTCTGCTCTGCTGGGGTCGAAGAGGTTGACCGAATACAGTGTACGGACAGTGGATGAACGATCCTCGGAAGTCCTGTCTGAGTACGAGCGAATGACCGTATCAGACGATGCCTTTGACCAGTTCGCGAGAGACGTTTTCTGAACAAGAAGCAAAAAGACTTCCGAAGTATCCAATCCCGGTCCTTCTTGTTGGCCAATTGGCCGTAGACGGAAAGAAACGTGGAGAAGGATTGGGAACGATTACGTTAGTCAAAGCGCTGGAGCACCTGTGGAACGTGAACACGTACATGCGAGTGTACGCAGTTGTAGTCGATTGCCTCATCGAGAAAGCCAAACCGTTCTACGAAGAATGCGGTTTCATGTCGATAGGGCATTTTCGCGGTCACGAACGGATGTTTCTTCCAATGGAGACGGTGGGTAGACTTCACGTGGAACTATGATGCACTCGCGGGGCGCCTCGCTAAGGTGCGGTATCACCAGGGGCTTCTGCTCGGACGCATGAGGAATCTCGGGTTCGACCTCCGCACCGAGGCGGTCCTGACCACCGTTACTTCGGACGTGATCACGAGCTCGGCTATCGAGGGAGAGTCTCTTGATCCCGAGCGAGTACGGTCATCCGTCGCACGGCGCCTTGGTCTGGAAACCGGCGGGCAGGTTCTCGTAGGAAGAGATGTAGAAGGCATCGTCGAGGTCATGACCGATGCAACACGGCGTTATCGTGAACCTCTCACCTCGGCCCGACTCTTTGACTGGCACGCCGCCCTCTTTCCCACCGGTCGCAGCGGAATGCACAGGATCACCGTAGGGGCCTGGCGTACCGATGAGCGCGGACCCATGCGCATGCTTTCCGGGACCATGGGGAGGGAGAAGGAGCACTTCCAGGCCCCTCCGGCCGGCCGAGTCGATGGAGAGACGAGCCGATTTCTGGACTGGTTCAACACCGAAGAGGAAGCCGATCCAATACTCAAGGCTGGAATCGCCCATTTCTGGTTCGTCACCATCCACCCATTTGGCGACGGCAACGGAAGAATCGCGCGTGCAATTGCAGATATGCTCCTTGCCCGTGCCGACGGAAGCTCTGACCGATTCTACAGCATGTCATCTCAAATCGAGTCGGAACCCAACGAGTACTACCGAAGCCTGGAAGAACGGTAACGAGGGGACATGGATCTCACCCCATGGCTGCAGTGGTTTCTCGGGTGCCTGGGCAGATCCTTCGACCGCGCCGGCGAAAGCCTGGAACACGTCGTGTACAAAGGACGTGTGCGCCAAGCCATGAGCACGGTCCCGGCAAACGAGCGCCGGAAGAAAGTCGTAGAACGCATGATGGACCACTTCGAAGGATACATGAACACCTCCAAGTATGCCCGAATGGCAACGTGTTCCACCGATACAGCCCTCAGAGACATTCGCGATCTGCTTGAGCACGGCATACTCATACGTAATCCCGCCGGCGGCCGGAGTACCAGTTATCGTCTGGCCACTGCCGCCGAATTGGTGCCGTCGCCGCGCGGATACTTATGAAAGAGGCGCTCTTCGGGCGAATGACCAGCGGCTCCGCGAAGGTCGTTGCGAGTCGAAGCATCTTCTCTCTCGGCTCACCAATCACCCATACGTCTGTTCGATGGTACGCGCGAACCAACGCGAGCGATTAGCACGGCAGCGGGTGAAGCGGCCTCAGATCAACCAGATCGCTCCTCCGAGCAGCGCGAAGACCGCACCCATGATCACCTTCGCCACGCCGGCGCGACGGGAGAACCACTGCCCAATACGCTGGGAGCTCACCCCGAAGTAGACGGCGAGCACGACCGCAATGAGCGGCGCTATAAACGCGAGATTGTACGCGACAAGCGCGACTATCTCGGTGAGGCGGGCGGAGTCGGTCTGGACGAGGTAGGCGATTGTGGGCAGGTAGAGCTGACCCGTGCACGCGAGCTCGAGCAGTGATACGAGCGCGGCGAGTCCAATTGTCGCGAGGACGAGTCCGCCGCCGCGCACCCGGGTACGAATCACGCGATGGATTCGCTGCTTTGCCGTCTGTGAGAGCGCGAGAACGGCTTTAGCCCGTTTGCCCCGAGCGATGAGGATCCCGTCGCGGATCGAGAGCACGGCGAGCACCGCGGTGCCGGCGGTTACGACGATCCGCAACAGTGTTCGCAGGAGCGTGAAGTTGAGGGCCTTACGGAGAACCGAAAGCAGCCCGAATCCGATCGCGAAGTAGGTTGCAAAGACCGTCGCTGCGAAGACCAATCCCGTAATCAGGACCTCTCTCCTGGTCCGCCCCACGAGCGCGAGCAGCGACAGAAGGAAGACGACGGTGGCGAAGGCGCACGGGTTGATCCCGTCGGCGAGGCCGGCGAGCAGCACCGGTAACAGCGGCAGAACGCCGTCGCTTCGAACGGGGGGCGCCGAGTCGGTCGACCCGTCCATCGTGGGCGGGACGTGCGGGCGAAACT
>CAYTGY010000054.1:0-14691 GCA_964437265.1 uncultured Spirochaetaceae bacterium
GCCGGACAGCAGTGTTGTGTCGTCTACCAGCAATGATAGCGAGCGTCCATCCTCAGCCGGCAGGAACGCATATCCCGGTATGGGCACCCGGTCCGCCGGGTCGCGATAGGTGTCGTCGCTGAACTGGACCACGACGTAGCCCAGGCTCCCGGCCCCTATGTCCACCACGACATCAACCACCGTGGCCACCCGCCCTTCGTCCGGCATGGTCACCGGCATGGCGAACAGGTCGCTCAGTCGCATGTTGTTCTCATGGGTGAGCTCATGGACCGGCGGCCCTTGAATCACCTCCACTGACCCTGTGGCAAACATCGCGGTGGTGAGTATGAGCAACACCCCCACCAGTAGCGTGCGGAGTGCAGTATGTCGATCTACGATTCCATTCCTGTACATGGGTTCCTCCGTGCGCTCAACCTACCTAGTAGGGTCGCAGCCGCGAATACACCGGATGGTCTACCTCCGGACCCCACCGCTACTCCGGCTGGCACACGGGACAGACGTACGACGATCTCCCGGCGACACGTTCCTTCACCACCGTTCCGCCGCATCTGGGACAGGCCGCTCCCGCTTCGCGGTGGGGGACCAGGTAGCCGCCGGGCAATGCAGACGGGCTTGCTCCGGCGTCGATCACCTCGGTGAACACCGTATGCATGACACGGTACAGTTCACCCCGCGTGCTGCTGCTCACTTCGTCGGCCGGTGTCCGTGGGTGGATCCCGGCCTGGAACAGGATCTCATCAGAGTAGACGTTCCCGATCCCCGCAATGAGTTTCTGGTTCATGAGCGTGGACTTGAGCGAGCCGCGTCCACGGTCGAGTGCCTCGAAGAACGCCTCCTGGCTCATCCGTTCGGCGTCCGGTCCAATGTCATGGTCCGTGAGGTACGTCTGGATATCCGCTACGATACCCAGCCGACCCAGCCGACGCTTGTTGACGTACGAGAGGCGGTACTCGTTCGCAAAGAACAAGACCGCGCGAGCGTGCAACGGGTCCTGCCCATCCTCAGCTCCATAGCCGTCCTGGCTATAGTCCCAGAAACCGGTCATCCCAAAGTGAACCAGCAGGTGGGGCGGCGCCTGTGCGCTATCGCCGCCCTCCTGACCGGCGTCTTCCAAGGACACGAACAGATACTTGCCGTGGCGATGCGAGGCGGCGAACGCCCGTCCTCGTAGCGCGGTGCGGAGATCGGAGGCACGCGTCTCCTCTAGGATCTGCTCACCGGGAGTCTCCACGTGCGTGATCCGGTGGTGCAGGGCAGTCGCGTCCAGGTAGCGCTTGAATACGGCAACATCGGGTAGTTCCGGCACGCGTGCGAATTTCGCAGGACCCGGCCGCGCGTGCCATAACCCGTCCGTGCTAGGGGCGTCCACGCCGCGGCGCAGTATCCTCTGTGATATGGCTGGTCACGGCGTTATCCGGGTCGGCACCAGCGGGTGGAACTATGCGCACTGGACGGGACGCTTCTACCCGTCTGATCTGGCGGTGGAAGACTGGCTCTCCTACTACGCGGAACGCTTACCGGCGGTGGAGATCAACAACACATTCTATCACCTTCCCTCTTCCGACGCGCTGTACGCCTGGAAGACAGCGGTGCCGGAGCCGTTTCGATTCAGCGTGAAGGCGAGCCGCTATATCACGCACATGAAGAAGCTCAAGGATCCAGACCAGAGCACCGTGTCGCTCTGCAGGCGAATCGCTCTGTTGGATGACCACCTGGGTCCCATGCTCTTCCAGTTGCCGCCGCACTGGCATCGGAATCCAGAGCGCCTGGAGGCGTTTCTCCACCACCTCCGCACCGCAGAACCGGGGGTTGCTCACCGGCCCGTATTCGAGTTCCGTGACGAACAGTGGTTTGATCCACAGATCTACGAGTTGCTCCAGAGATTCGATGCAGCATTCTGCATCTACCAACTTGGCGGGCGAGACTCTCCCCGGGAGGTAACGGCGGACTTTGTGTATGTTCGGTTGCACGGCCCCAATGACGACTACGAGGGTTCGTACGACCGCCAGACACTTGCCGGTTGGGCAGGGGCCGCCAGCAGTTGGGCCCGCGGGGGACTCGACGTCTACGTCTTCTTTGACAACGATCAGAACGCGTATGCGGCGCACAACGCCTGTAGTCTTGCCGATATGGTCGCATAGATCGGGCGGTTAGCCGACCGACCATACGGGGTTGCTCCGAGGGCCCCGGTCGGGTAGGTTTATCGCTCGACGTATGATAACTGTACTATGGTATCTCTTCTATCTTGTCACGCCGGCGTTGATCATCTTCCTTGCCAAACGGATAGACCGGATCAGCAAGCTGGGAACGATCGTTGTGGCCTACGGATTGGGGCTGTTGGTGGGCAACCTCGGTCTCTTTCCGGATAACATCGCGAGCATTCACGACCTACTGACCACCGCCACCGTTCCCGTGGCGCTTCCGTTGCTCTTCTTCTCGCTCGACCTCAGCCAGTGGCGTTCGCTTGCGCGCCGGAGCATCCTGAGCTTCATCGCCGCGTTCGTATCCGTAGCGCTGGTGTCCGTGGTGCTCTATCTGGCTTTTCCGGGAATGTTGGGCGACGAGGGCTGGAAGGCAGGTGGCATGCTGGTTGGCGTCTACACCGGCGGCACGCCCAACCTGGCCGCGGTGGGCAAGGCGCTGGATGTGAGCCCGGTGACACTGGTGTCCGTTCAAGGCGCCGACGTCATCGTGGGAGCAGTGCTCCTGTTGTTTCTGGTCTCGGTCGCACCCCGGCTTTTCCCGCGATTCCTTCCCACCTTTGATGAGGCGGAGCGGAGAGACAGGAAGCGTGCCGGGTACCGCGCACCGGAGGACGAGAGCGACGGCGTGGAGTTCTCCCCCTACATCACCGGCTGGAGCAGACGCGAGTTGACGGAGATGGGTGCGTCGCTGGGGCTGGCGGTGCTGATCGTCGGCGTCGGCGCGGTGTTCATGATCTTCCTGCCTGAGACGGCTGGGTTGCCGGCGACCATGCTTACCATCACCACGCTGGGCGTTGCCGCATCGTTTCTCAGGCCCGTTCGCACGCTCCGGAACTCGTTCCAACTGGGGTACTACCTGATTCTGGTATTCTCGCTGACCGTGAGCTCAATGGCCAATATCGCCGAGCTCGCAACCGCCGCGCCGGGAACCGTGCTCTATGTGGCGATTCTGCTGATTGCCGTCTCTATTGTGCACGTTTTGCTCTCCGCGCTCTTCCGCGTGGACTCGGACACGCACATCATCACCGCGACCAGCTTCATCTACTCGCCACCGTTTGTTCCCGTCGTGGCTGCAGCATTGGGGAACCGAAAGGTTGTGGTTCCGGGGATTGTGCTGGGCGTTGCCGGCTGGATTGGGGGCAACTACCTGGGCCTGGCGATCGCCTACACCTTGCGGGCGCTGGGGTAGTGACGATGAGTCGGACGAATACCGCAGATCAGACCGCGGCGGTGAACGTGGTCCGCGTGACCCCCGGCTCAGATGAGGAGCGGGAGTTTATCAGGCTTCCGCGAACGTTGTATGCGGGCAACTCGAATTACGTTCCTTGGTTCAACAAATCCATGCGCAATCTCATTGCCAAGCGGCATCCGTTCTTTGAGCACTCGGATGGCGAGTACTTCCTCGCGGTTCGTGACGGCCGGCCGGTGGGGCGCATCGCACTGCTCGAGCCGTCGCGGTTCAATGAGTATCAGAATCGCAAGGACGCCCGATTCTACTTCTTTGAGTCGATTGACGATGCGACGGTAGCGCGAGCGATCTTTGGCCACGCAGACGAGTGGGCCGCGGCGCGCGGTCTGGACACCGTGATTGGTCCGCAAGGGTTTTCCAGTTTCGCCGGCGCGGGGATCCTCGTACACGGCTTCGACCGTCGGGCGTCAATGACCATGATGCCCTATCACCACCCGTACTATCGGGAGCTACTCGAGCAGTGCGGATTCCAGAAGTACAAAGACTTCCACAGCGCGTTGTTGGAGGCGGACCGGCACGACCTCACCCCCCGGTTCGAGCGAGCAGCGGAGATTGCGCGCAAGCGCAGTGGTCTGGAAGTGCCGGAGCTAACCTCTAAGCGCGAGTTGCGCGCGGTAGCCCGGGAGGTCGGCAAGATCTACAACGACTCGTGGGATGATCACGCGGAGTTCGTCCCGCTCACCGAGGCGGAGTTGGAGCAGATCATCGACGATCTCCTCCTGGTGTCCGTGCCGTCGCTTGTCCGCGTGTTCCGGTCCGGAGGAGACGTGGTTGGGTTTGTGCTCGCGTTTCCTGACCTCAGCCGCGCGATGATCAAGGCCAACGGGAGGCTCAATCCGCTGACCATGCTCTCACTCTTGTGGGAGAAGCGGCGTGCGCGCCACTTCCTGATCAACGGCATCGGGATACTCCCCGGCCACCGCCGTTCGGGCGGTCTTCCGCTCCTGTTCAGCGAGATAACGCGGGCGCTACATGCGCATCATGCGCAGAGCGCGGAGATGACCCAGATAGCGGAGACCACGGACCTCATGCTCAGTAACGTGGAGAAGTTGGGCGCGGAGGTCTACAAGACACACCGCGTGTACCAGAAGGCGGTCGAGTAGCGCCGGCCCGGGCCGGCAAATCGACCCCTGGATCATTGCACCGTTCCTGGGTACGCTCACCTCCGTGGTGCATCGCTTCTTGCATTCGCTCCATTTGCTACTGCGTTCTACCCGACTGTTCCTGGTGCTGGCCGCCGTAACCGTGCTCTTTATCGCCATACCCACCGTGATTCCGGAGCTCAGCAATGCCGTCTACCGAGGACCGGTGTTGGTGGCGCTGGGCGTCCTGCTGGAGGCAAACCTTGTTGCGTGCACCGCACCGCGTCTGGTGCGACGTGTCCGGTCAGGTGAGCGCCGGCTGTCGCGCTACGGTCCTGACGTGATCCACGTGGGGCTTGCCGTGGCGATCATAGCTGCGGTCCTGACCTCCGCGCTGCGGACCGAAGCGCGGTATGTGGTTCCCACCGGAGAGGCGGTGACCCACGCCGGAATGCAGCTCACCGTGGTCAATTCGGCGGAGATTCGCAATGACCGGGGTGAGGTGGTGGACTGGCGGATAACGCTACTGGCTGACGGGCAGCGATATCTCTTGTCGCTCAACCGTCCCATACGGATAGGCCCCCACAAAGCGCATTTCTTCCACTGGGGGACGGAGCCGGTCGCGGTCTTCACCGCGGACGGTTCGCGCTATGTGGTGCGGTTGGGCGAGGGGTTGCAGGCCGACGACGGCGTTCGGTTTCTCCTGACGCGGATCGACCCCGCGGGGGAGGTTACCTTTACTGCCGTTGACCCGGAAGGTCGCAGCCGGGGAAGTCGCGACATTGGCGTGGGGGAGCGCTTCGCGGGGCTGACGCTCGAGCGAACCACCGAGCATGTCTTTAACGGGTTTGTCCTCAGCCGGGATCCGGGACGTCCCGTTCTGCTAGCCGCGTTGCTACTGATTGGCGCGGGGTTTCTGCTGTATTCACTTCGCTTCTGGAGGGTCAATGGCTGAGCTTGCCTTGGGACTGGATCTAGCTGCATTTGTCGTTGCCGCACTCGGCCCGCGGCGGGGCCCACCCGGGGAGGAGTGGGCACGGACCAGGCGCTATGGTCTGACCCGGATACTGCTGGCCTGCGCCGCCGCCGCGGTCTTGGCGCTGCTCATCTACCGTTCGCTGCGGATTGGGTATCCCGCGCTTACCGGTACGTATGAGGGGCTGCTGGCTCTGGTCTGCGCCCTCAACGCGTTCCTCGCCGCCGGCGCAAGCCGCATGTTTGGAGGGAATCGGCTGCTCCTTGCCGGAGGAGCCCTTGCGGCGTTGGTGCTGATGGCGGCGCTCTCCTCTCCGCTGGTCTCTGATGCGCTGTATCCACCCGCGCCGATCCTGCGGAGCGGCTGGCTGGTGCTCCACGTGGCGTTCGCCTTTGTTGGGCTGGCGCTCTTTACCGTGGCGGCCGTTGCCGGCGTGGTGGGGCTCGTGTCCGGCCGCGCCCCGTCTTCCGCCCGCGACCGGAGTGTGGCAATGGGGCTTGCGTTCTATGCCGTCGGTGGCCTGGTGTTTGGGGCAATCTGGGCGGAGGCGGCCTGGGGACGCTTCTGGGGGTGGGATCCCAAGGAGACGTGGGCACTGATCACCACGTTGGTCTACAGCGCGTATCTGCACCTCAGGTTCGTCCGCAAGGTGAGCGATCGAGCCGCGTCTATCCTGGTGATCCTCGCCTGGTTGGTCGCGGCATTCGCGTTTGTTGGGGTCAATACGCTACTCTCCGGCCTGCACAGCTACGGCTGAGACTCCACCGCCCAAAACGGCCGGCCGCTGTTCTATACTTGAATGCAATGCAGGTTTGGCGGCAACGCATCCAACGGGTTCCACCGCTGATCGTGATCCTGCTCCTTACGGTGGGCATCTTCGACGCTCGAGCGCAGGAACCGGGATCCACTATCCGGTTTGCGGACTCACCGTTTCCGCCGTACACCATTGGTGAGGAGGGAGATCACGACGCACAGGGTATTGGCCCGGAGATCGTCAGAGAAGCATGCCGGCGGATGGGCGTCGAGTGTACTATTGAGCTTCACCCGTGGCAGCGGGTGCTACGAATGCTCCAGACCGGTGATGCAGATGCCGTGCCGGCGGTCATGGAGGCTCCGGAACGCGACTGGTACCTCACGCTCACCGAACCGTTGGTGCACACACGGGAGATTATCTTCTACAATGTCACCGAATGCCCCGGGTTCACCTGGCACGAGTACTCGGACCTCCGCGGCTTACGGATTGGGTTGGTCGACGGCTACGCCTACGGAGCCGAGTTCCGCGACGCCGTAACCTCCTACGGCCTGGAGATTGATTACTCGGGCTCAACTGAGGAGAATCTTCGCAAGCTGATCGCGGGCAGGGTGGATCTGGTTGTGGAGGAGGAGATCGTTGCAGAGTATCTGCTGAGGCGTCTTCCCGGCGGATCGGTCGTGGCCGGGAGCACGCATACCGTGACCGCCTACGACTTTCACATAGCGTTCTCCCGGTTCAGCCCAGCCTCAGAGCTCGTCGACGCGTTCTCAGAGGTCATCAGGCAGATGCAGCAGGATGGGACCATTGAGGCTATTGTCGCGGCGTTCGTAGAATGAGCATCTGGAATCGACTCAGCGTCCAGTTCGTCCTCCTGGTTCTGTGTGTGTCCGCTGTAGCAACGGTGGCAGGCTCGCTCATACTCGACTCACGCAAGCGCGCCCAACAGCTGGACGCCATTGAGGAGGAAGTCGCTCAGCTTGTTGAGATTGTGAGTATACCGGCGGTGATCGCCGCGTACAACCTCGATACTAAGTTGGGACGGGAGATTGTGGCGGGGTTGGTGACCAGTCGCCGCCTCAGCGGCGCTCGGATTGTCACCGACTTTGGAGACGAGCTCGCGGCAGCCGGTGAGCCAATCGGGTCTGACACCGTCTTGCAGGGGCTTCCGTGTCAGGCAAGCGAGGCAACGGCCCATCGCATACAGTACCCGTTGTCAACCGTTGACGGACGCGACGTGGGATTCATGGAAGTGGCGGTTGACTATCAACAGCTCTGCAGATCGCTGGTCGCCTCGCGCCGGGCCGAATTCCTCTCCCACACCATTGCGAGCTCTGTCATCGCCGTAGTGATCACGATCGCGTTTCTGCTCTGGTTCGTTCACCCCTTGCTTCGGCTTCACGCCGGGCTTACGCGCGTTCTTGCGCACAACCGTGCCGATTTGCCCATTCTAGATCACGACCAACTGACCGCGGAGATCGCCGTTCCGCCGGCGCACCGCAACGACGAGTTTGGCGCCTTGGCCAGGACCATTCGGTTGCTTGCCGAACGGTACCAACGAGATCTTGCACGGAGCGAGGATGAGCGCAACGATCTCCGGATCTCACTGAGCGAAAAAGAGGCGCTGTTGCGTGAGATTCACCATCGCGTCAAGAACAACCTCCAGATCATCCTCAGTCTGCTCAGTCTACAATCCGGCGGCCGGGATGAGCCGGAGTTCCGTGAGGTGATCCAAGATATTCAGGCACGGGTGTTCGCCATGTCGCTGGTGCATGAGCACCTCTACCAGTCGCAGGACCTTTCTTCCATAGATCTGGCCAAGTACACCGGTGGGCTGGTCGATTCGCTGCGCTCGCTCTATGACGCGGAGCACGTCATGGATATCCAGGTGCGCTCGGAGCCGGTGCAGCTTGACCTCAGTCGCGCGATTCTCTACGGCTTGGTGCTCAACGAGCTGATATCCAACGCGTTCAAGTACGGGCACCGTCCCGGTGCTCCCCCCGCCATACACGTCCGGGTTGCCGCCGACGGCGAGACCGTCAGTGCTACCATCCGCGACTCCGGGCCCGGGCTCTCCGACCCATCACTCCTCCACAGCGCCCCTACGCTTGGGCTCCGGTTGGTCCATGGTCTGGCAGAGCAACTACAGGGGCGGGTCACCTACACTGGTTGTCTGAACGGAGATTGTGGCGCCCAGTTCGTGCTCTCCTTTCCTCAGGCTCTTGACCGTTAGTGGTACAATGCTACCTTCAGGGTGAGACCGATGTACCGATTTCTGATAATTGACGACGAGCCGGTGGTGCGCGAGGGTATTGCGGAGAACATCGACTGGCATGCGCACGGATTTGAGCTGGTGGCGGCCTGCCGTGACGGCCGCGAGGGGCTCCAAGCGGTGGAGGAGCACCGGCCGGACGTCGTCCTGACCGATATCTGCATGCCGTTCGTGGACGGCCTGGAGCTTGCCTCCACAATAGCGGACCAGTACCCGCGGACCAAGACGATCCTTCTCACCGGATACGACGAGTTCGAGTACGCGCAGGAAGCGGTCAAGCTCAAGGTGGCTGACTTTCTGCTCAAGCCCATTACCGCCGGAGAGTTACGCACGCTTCTGGACACCATCCGCGAGCAGCTGGACGCAGACAGTTACCGGCGGCGCCAGATGGAGCGGCTCAACCAGCAGCTGACCGAGAGTCTGCCGGTCCTCCAGGAGCGATTCCTCAACCGGCTGATCAGCTCCGCTGTTCCGCAGGCGGAGGTGCATCAGCGGCTCTCGTTCTTGGACGTTTCTCTGCCGGGCCCGAGCTACGCGGTGTTGGTCTCCGACCCGGATGCCGTGACCGGGGACGATGGCCACGCGGGATTGGCTGCCCAGCAGTTGGTTCGCGAGCTTGCCGCGTCATGGCCGGATGCGGTGACCTTTGGCACCGAGCGGGACTGCGCGGTAATGATCATCTCCGCGGAGACGGTGGAGGAGGCCAGGCAACGCGCCTTGCGGTATGCACAGGCAATCTCGGACGGCGCCAAGCGGGAGCTCGGCGTGACCGTCTCCGTGGGCACCGGCGAGCCGGCGACGGCGCTCGAGGCGATCCCGCAATCCTACGCCGATGCGCGTATGGCGCTGGACCATCGACTCATCCTGGGGCCGGACCACATCATCACCGCACAGCAGGTGCGGGGCGTGGCTGATCATTCATCGGCACAACCCGACCGGGAGGCCCGAGAGCGGTTTGTGGGGGCACTGAAGCTGGGCTCCGCAGGGGAGGCAGCAAGCGCGCTAGCCGACCTCATTGCACACTACCGGACCGACGGCGGGAGCAACACCGGCTGTTTTGTCGCTATGCAGCGGCTCTTGGCCGACGCGCTCAACGCGCTCGAGAGATTGGGAATAGAGCACTGCCAACTCCCACAACTCGGACCGAATCCATTCGAGCAGCTGGGAAAACTCAAGACCCTGGAGGACATCGAGCGCTGGTTCCAAGCGCTCCATCGCCATGTATCAGCATTGCTGGAGGAGCGGCGACAGCGTCACTCGCACACTAAGGCGATGGATGCGGAGCGGTTCATCCGCGCGAATTACGGTGACCCGGAGCTCTCGCTGAGCACGGTGTGTGATGCGCTTGCCATCAGCAAGAGCTACTTCAGCCCACTCTTCAAGGAGCACACGGGAAAGACGTTTGTGGAGTATCTGACAGAGCTCCGAATGGAACGAGCAAAGGAGTTGCTGGCCGGCGAGGATCTTCGCGGCTATCAGATTGCGGACCGGGTGGGATACCGCGACGCCCACTATTTCAGTCTCACCTTCAGGAAACAGACCGGGGTGAGTCCCACAGAGTACCGCGAGCAGGTCCGAGGAGCGGCCGGTGGACGGGCGTAGATCGCGGCGCATCCAGACCACCATCGCCGCCGCGTTCGCTCTGGTGGTATTCGCCACCGCGCTCGTTATTGCGGTGCTCTCATACTCCTTCACGCAGGAAGCGGTCCAGCGGTCGGCGCGCGACTACACCGCCCAGCTGATTGGCCAGGTGCAGACAAACATCGAATCGTACATCACCCACATGGAGAACATCGCGGAGGTGGTGCAGCTGAACGGTCAGGTCCAGGAGTACCTGTATCCGGGGGCGGTTCTCTCTCAGCCGGAGGCAACCGAGTACCGCTCGAGCATAACCGGCTTCCTGCACTCAATCTCCCGAACGCGTGACGACATTTCATTGATCTTGATTGTTGGCGCCAACGGTCAGGTGCTGAGCCATGACGCGACGCTCGAGCTGAACTTTGCGGTTGACATCCCGGCTGAGCCGTGGTACCAGGCCGCTCTGGCTAGGCAGGGGAGCGCCGTGGTTTCCTCGTCGCACGTCCAGAATATTGTGGACGGCGAGTACCGATGGGTGATCACGTTGAGCCGCACCATTGACGACCCGGATTCCGGCACCAACCTGGGCGTGCTGCTGGTTGATCTGAACTTCTCCGTGATCAACGACCTGGTGAATCAGATCAGCCTGGGCAAGAAGGGATACCTCTTCATTGTGGATTCGCAGGGGAGCATTGTGTATCACCCGCGGCAGGAGCTCATCTACAGCGATCTGGAGCAGGAGTATATCGATAGAGTTCTGTACGCGTCACACGGCTCGTTCACGGTGACCGACGAAAAGGGCGAACGTATCTACACCGTGAGTACCTCGGACCAGACCGGGTGGCGGACCGTTGGGGTGAACTACGCCGCGGAGATGGTCCGCAACCGCGGAACCATTCGGCAGTTCTACGCCTACGGGGCGCTGATCTGTGTTGTGGTCGCCCTGCTCATCTCCGTGCTCGTCTCACACCGGCTTTCGCAGCCAATCATGCGGCTGCGGAGCTCAATGCAGGCGGTGGAGCAGGGCAACTTCGATATCTCCGTTGATGTTTCCGGCGATGACGAGATTGGTGACCTGGCAAAGGACTTCACCATCATGATTGCGCAGATCAAGGAGTTGATGCGAAAAAACGCGGAAGAGCAGGAGCAGAAGCGTAAGAGCGAGTTGCTCGCCCTGCAGAATCAGATCACCCCGCACTTCCTCTACAATACGCTGGATTCGGTGATCTGGATGGCCGAGGGACGGCAATACGAGAACGTGATCGCCACGGTGGCCGCGCTCGCACGGCTGCTCAGGCTCTCCGTGAGCCGGGGCGATGAGCTGGTCACCATCAGGGATGAGATTGAGCACATCAAGAGCTACCTGACCATCCAGAAGCTCCGGTATCGCGACCGGCTTGATTTCCAGATCCAGGTGGAACCGGAGGTGCTCACCCTCAAGACACCCAAGGTGATCCTCCAGCCGCTGGTGGAAAACGCCATCTACCACGGGATCAAGAACAAGGAGCGCGGCGGACGCGTGACGGTCTACGGTGGTCTGTGCAATCGCCACGTAGTGCTCTCCGTCGCCGACGACGGGGTAGGCATGAGTCCTGAACGAATGGCCGGCTTGCTGTGCGGACGGGAAGCGGGCGAGGACGTCTCCGGAGGGCGCGCCGCGGCCCCCACCGCACGCATCCGGCGCTCCGCCGATGGGCGCCGGAGTATTCCACGCGTGGGTGTGCGCAACGTGCACGAGCGGATCCAGCTGTACTTTGGGGACGCCTACGGTCTGGCGTTCAAGCCAAACGACGGGTGTGGTACCGTGGTGGAGGTCCGGCTGCCCATAGTCCCAGCCCAGGAGGACCCCGGTGAGGAGTAGGTGGATCGTCGTGCTGGTCGCGCTTGTGGTGGTGATACCCGTCGCCATCCTTGCGTGGCCGCGGTTGGCGATGCTCCTTGAGCCGGACGGGGATGAGCGTGTGTATGTCGTGTTCAAGACCACCGGTCCGCATATGGAGTTCTGGCAGATCGTCCGTGCCGGCATCCAGGCCGCCGCGACTGAGCTGGACGTGGAGCCGGAGATTGTGGGTCCGCAGTGGGAGCGCGACATAGACCTCCAGATAGAGATCCTGGACGACGTCATAGACCGTGAACCCGACGGCATTCTCCTTGTGGCCAGTGACTTCAACCGGCTGGTGCCGCTCGCCGAAGAGGCGGCCGCACGCGGGATCACCGTGGTCACGCTGGACTCGGCGCTCAACAGCGATGTACCGGTGAGCTTTGTAGCCACCGATAACGTTGCGGCAGGCATGAAGGCCGGGCGAGAGATCGATCAGCTGGTCCCGCCGGACCAGCCCGTGGCGCTGGTCTCGCACATCCGAAGCGTCGCCACCGCGATTGACCGCGAGCAGGGCGTGCTCGAGGCGCTGCGGGACCGCCCGGCGGAGCTGGTCCTTGGCCCGTACTATGCCATGAACGACACCGAGCTGGCGTATCAGATTGTCATGAACCTGGTTGAGGAGCATCCGGAGTTGGGCGGCATTGTTGCGATGAACGAAAACTCCACCGTAGGCGTGGGCAGGGCGCTCCGGGATCTTGGCGCGTACGACCGGATCCATGCCGTTGGCTTTGACAACTCACAGGAAGAGATCGAGTTTCTGGAAGACGGCGTGGTGAAGGCGCTGGTGGTTCAGCGCCCGTTCAACATGGGGTATCTGGGGATCCAAACGGTGGTGCGCGCGCTTCGCGGTGAGAGCGTTGCCCCCACTATCCATACCGGGTCCGTGCTTGTCCGTAAGGAAGAGATGTTTACGGAAGAGAACCAGAAGCTCCTGTTCCCGCTCATCCAGCAACCGTAGCACCAGAAATCGACCCCGCTCCGTAGGATCGCGACCAATCCGTGGAAGATTCTCAATGTACCGGACCGCGCCCACGTGTGAACATTCTCCGTAACCTGACTGCACCGTCCGTTTGGGGCTGCCCGCAGGGCGTCCAAAACCCCCACAGTCAGCATCTGGAGGCGCGCAGTGGCCGAGCAGGTCCTGGCGATGCAGCAGATAGACAAACGCTTTTCCGGCGTTCACGCCCTCAAGTCAGTTGACTTTGATCTCCATGCCGGTGAGATCCACGCCCTGGTAGGTGAGAACGGGGCTGGAAAATCGACACTGATGAAAATCCTCACCGGGATTGAGCAACGCGATTCCGGTGAGATCTACTACTTGGGCAAGCTCTTCAATCCCCGCGAGCCCAAGCACGCTCTGGAGATGGGGATCGGCATCATCCATCAAGAGCTCAACATGATGGACCACCTCACCGTGGCCCAAAACATCTACATTGGACGAGAGTCGACCACGGGCACCGGGATCTTTCTTGATGAGAAGGAGCAGAACCGTCGGGCCGCCGAGCTCCTCGCGCGGCTGAACATGAACATCAGCGCCACGGATACGCTTGGGCGTCTCACCGTAGGCAAACAGCAGATGGTGGAGATCGCAAAGGCGGTCTCGCGGCGGCTGCGCATTTTGATCCTAGACGAGCCAACCGCCGCGCTTACCGATGCGGAGATAGACGAGCTGTTTGCCATCATGCGAGACCTTGCGACTCGCGGCGTTGCAATGATCCATATCTCGCACCGGCTTGATGAGATCCATCAGATTGCGGACCGCGCAAGCGTGCTACGCGACGGCGAGCTGGTGGGGACCCGCACGACGAGCGAGGTCACCAAGCAAGAGATCATCGGCATGATGGTCGGACGTGTCATCTACGAGCAGCCAAAGAGCAAGAGCCAGGTGCCGGAGGATGCGCCGGTGGTTCTTCGCGTGAAGAACCTGAACGCCGGGAAGATGGTCAACGACGTCAGCTTTGAGCTTCATCGCGGTGAGATTCTGGGATTCGCCGGCCTGATGGGAGCCGGACGAACGGAGACCGCACGCGCCATCTTTGGCGCGGATGAGGTGCAGAGCGGTACGGTTGAGGTCAACGGCAAGCCGGCGGTTATCAAGTCGCCGGAGGATGCGGTCGCCCATGGGATCGCCTATCTCTCTGAGGATCGAAAGCGGTATGGACTGGCGCTCAATCTCACGGTGAAAGACAACGTGGTGATGGCGACGTACGATCGGTTCTCCCAGGGCGGGTTCCTCGCGTGGAATCAGATTGCGCGAGCGACCGCCGAGTATGTGGACAAGCTGAGCATCAAAACACCCTCGATTGACCAGTTGGTGCGTAACCTCTCAGGCGGGAACCAGCAAAAGGTGGTGCTTGCAAAGTGGCTCATCTGTAATAGCGACATCATCATCTTTGATGAGCCCACCCGCGGGATAGACGTTGGGGCAAAGAGTGAGATCTACACGCTCATGAACAATCTGGCCTCACAAGGCAAGGCGATCATCATGATCTCCTCAGAGCTTCCGGAGATCCTCAGGATGAGCGACCGGATCATTGTCATGTGTGAGGGCCGGATCACCGGCGAGCTTGATATTGGCGAAGCCAATCAGGAATCAATCATGGAATACGCCACCATGCGCCAGGCACGAACCTTGGTACGGAGTTGAACAGGATGTCGGAACCAGCACTGCAAAACAGCCGTCTGCAATGGTTAAAG
>CAYTGY010000055.1:0-14647 GCA_964437265.1 uncultured Spirochaetaceae bacterium
AGATAGGCCATCCAAGCCCCTCCGAGCGCCCAGGTTGCCTGGTCCAGCAGGCTAGCGACGGCGGGTTGCGCGGTCAACTTTCCCGCCTCGAAGTCGGCCGGCCCTGATGCTTCGGCGAGCCACCGCCCCTGGCTGTCACGGGGTTGGTAGGCTTTCAGGCTTCCGCTGCTCGGGGGTTGCATGCGTGTTGCCTGTTTGAGGGTGACCCCGATCGACCTCCGCCAACTTGGCGGCATCAGTCTCCGCGTCATATCCCGACCAGCAGTTCCTGCTCATGGACGGATACCTCGCCGATCATCCTCAGATTCATACGGTGATGTTCAACCAGCGCGAACAGGCGTTCCTGGCAGGGTACTTTGCCGGCCTGGTGACGCAATCAGAGATGGAGCACGCGAACGACCAACAGGTGGTTGGTCTTCTGGCCGGCCAGGAGTATCCGGTGATGAACGACATCATGCTCCCCGGCTACGAGTTGGGGGTGCGCTCGGCGTCTCCGCAGGGCGCCGTAGACTTCAGGGTCCTTGGCAACTGGTATGACGCCAGCGCCGCGGCTGAGCTTGCCGATTCTATGATGATCAACGGAGCGGATGTGATCCTCACCATCGCCGGAGGCGGGAATCAGGGTGTCATCTCCGCCGCGCGCGATCGGGGAGCGTATGTGGTCTGGTACGACGTGCCCGGCTATGACGAGGAACCCGGTGTGGTGGTAGGCAGTACCTTTGTTGCGCTGGACCGAGCCGCATACGAGCGCACCGGGAAGGCGATTGCCGGAACACTCGCGTTCCCGGGTGCGGAGGTTCTGAGCGCCGCGGACGGGTACGTCGGATTTGACAACGAAGACCCGCAGTACCTCCGTCACGTTCCTGAGGCGGTTCGGATCCGCATGGCGTCGGTCATCGAGTCAATGCAGAGCGGTGAGCTCTTTCTGGAGATGCCGCTGCGGTAGCGCGGGATCAGACTGTGCAGACTTCGTGCATTCTTCGCGCAACCGGCCTCACCAAACAGTTCCCTGAAAACGGCGTGATCGCGGTGAGCTCCGTCTCCGTTGAGATCCACGGCGGCGCGGTGACCGGTCTTGTGGGGGACAATGGGGCCGGGAAGTCCACGCTCATGCACCTGCTAACCGGCGCGCTCGCGCCTGACCGCGGCGCCATGTTCCTGCGAGGAGAGCCCGTCACGTTTGCCTCTCCAAAGGAGGCGCTTCGCGCAGGGGTGGTCATGCTGCACCAGGTCCCGCAGTTCGCACCGTCGTTGTGGGTGTGGGAGAACGTGATCCTGGGTGCGGAGCCGCGGACACGCTGGGGGTTGATTGATCGCGCAAACGCACGGCGCCAGGTGGCCCGGGTGGCCGGACCCGGGATGGCCTCGCTGGTAGACCGGCGCATCTCGCAGCTCTCCTCCGGGGAGCGACGCATTGCCGGGCTGCTTCCGGCGCTGCTGCGACTCCCGGCGCCTGGCGCACCTCCCGGCGTCCTCGTTCTGGATGAGCCCACCGCCGCCTGCTCCGCGGAGGAGACCGTGATGATTAGCGACGCCATGCGCCGTGCCGCCGAGGTTGGCCACGCGGTGGTCCTGGTAAGCCACAAGCTGGATCACGTCTCCGCTGCCGCTGATCGCGTGCTGATCATGCGAGCCGGCAAACTGGTACGTGATGTCGCCGGACCGGTTACCCCGGAGGTGCTGGCGCATCACCTGCTCACGCGGACCGGCGACGCACCACCGGGAGTCGGGGCCGCACTGAAACGCGCGTCGGACCCGACTCCCGGGACCGTGGGGCGCCGCCGCGCCGCACAACTCCAGCCCAATCTCCCGGCGCGCCTGGTGGTTGACGGCCTTGGTGGAGAGCACGCCGCAGGACGTCTGGTGTCCGTCTCCTTTTCCGTTGCCACCGGCGAGATAGCCGCGGTGACCGGCGCGCGCGATCAGGGAATCCTGCTTCTTGAGGAGCTCCTTTCCGGGGCTGTCCGTCCGGCATCCGGACGCGTCCTGATGGATGGGGTGGATGTCACACGAAGCGCACCGGCGGATCGGCGACGCGCCGGAATGGGGTATGTTCCCACCGACCGTTTTGAGCGCGGAACCAGTATTGAGGCAAGCGTCACGGAGAACCTAATGGTACTCGAGCGACAACAGCTTGACCGTCTGGGGTTTCTGGACCGCGCGCACGTGCGAACATACGCTGAGCAACTCCTGGCCCGCTACGCAATAGCCGCACGTCCTGAGGCGCCGCTGACTGAGCTCTCCGGAGGAAACGCCCAGAAGGTAGTGCTCTCCCGGGAGATCGCGCGGCAACCTCGCGTGTTGATTGTCTGCGAGCCCAGCTGGGGCCTGGACCTTGACGGCAAAGCGCTTGTGTACAATGAGCTACGGCATCTGGCGGACTCCGGGACGGCGATCCTGGTGCTCACCACGGAGCTGGACGAGGTAATCGAGCTGGCCGACCGCGTTCTGGTATTGCAGGACGGTGTCGCGGCATTTGACCGGCCCGTGAGTCAAAGCTCACTCGTTGAGATTGAGCGCATCGCCGCCGGTATTCCCGCCCGCTCAGGCGGTCCGCAATGAACCGGAACGCCGGCGCCGGCCCCGCCGTGCTCACCGCGATTGTCCTGGCCGTGATCCTGTTGGTGCTGGGAAGCAGCACGCCGGGGCGAGCGCTCCGAGCGTTCTTCATCTCGCCGGTTGTCAACCCATACTATTTGGGCAATATGCTCTCCATGGCCGGGCTCCTGCTTCTGGGCGCACTGGGCATCTCCATCAGCTTCCGTGCGGGGATGTTCAACATTGGGGGAGAGGGGCAGGTCTACGCCGGCGCATTGAGCGCAGCCCTGGTAGCCCTCTGGGTGCCTATCACCTCACCGGTGCCGGCGCGACTGGCGGTCTTCGCTGCCGCCGGACTGGCCGGTGCGGTGCTTGCCGGAATGAGCGGCCTGCTCCGACGGCTCGCCGGCCTTCCGGAGCTCATCACCTCATTTCTGCTCTCCGCTTCCGTCATGCCGCTGATTGATGCGCTGATCATTGGACCGGCACGGGACAGGAGCCGGAGCCTGCTTGCAACGCGTGGGGTACCGGAGGCGCTCCGCCTGCCGCGGCTTCTTCCTCCGTCGGAGCTTTCAACGTCACTGATCCTGGCGCTGTTGGTTGCCGCCGTTGCCTTTGTCTACCTCTTCCGCACCACCCGTGGCTACGAGCTGCGGATCACCGGACAGAATCCGTCGTTCGCACACTACAGCGGGATTCGCGTGGGGGAGAACCAGGTGCGCGCAATGCTCCTCTCCGGGGCGCTCCACGGCATGGTTGGCGCCGCGGTGGTGTTGGGGTCGCACTATGCCGCGGTCCAGGGCGGAACCGCCGGTCTGGGTTGGAACGCCATTGCCGTTGCGTTGATTGGCCGACTTCATCCGGTGCTCTGCGTTCCCGCGGCCGCCGCGTTCGCGTACCTGGATGCCGGATCCAAGGCATCCATGCTCCACACGGAGTTCACCTTTGAGCTGGTTGCGATCCTTCAGGCGGTGATACTGTTCCTGGTTACCGCGCAGATTGCGCTTCCCCGGCTACGCCTGCCGCGACTGCGCCGGCGACCGCCACGGAGCGGCCCGTGATTGCCCGCACGCTGGAGCTTGCCGTTCCCCTCATCCTCGCGGGACTGGGCGGCCTCCTCTCCGAACGCGCCGGGGTACTCAATATCGGCCTGGAGGGACTGCTCCTGGCCGGCGCGTTCGCCGGGCTTGCCGTTGCCCAGACAACCGGCAGCCTCCTGCTTGGGTTTCTGGGCGCGGGTGCCGCCGGCCTGGCAGCTTCCGTGGTGATGGCGGAAGTTACCCTTCGACTCAAGGCGAACTTGTTCATCGCCGGGCTCGCGCTCAACCTGCTTATCGCCGGGGTGGTCCCGGTGGCGTCACGGCTGATCTTCTCCACAGCCGGTGTAGTGCGCCTGGAGAGCACCGCAACCCTTCCCCGCGTCTTTGCGCTCAATCCAACGGTGTACCTTGCTCTGCTCCTCACCGTGGGGCTTGCAGTGTGGCTCGCCCGAACACCCGGCGGACTTCGCCTGCGCGTCGCCGGGGAGAACCCGCGTGCGCTTCGCTACCGAGGCGTTGACCCCAATCGCGTTCAGTACGCGGCGCTGCTGGGCTGCGGCGTCCTTGCCGCCCTTGGGGGAGCGGTGATATCGCTCCGGCTTGGCGTGTATCTGCCCAACATCAGCGCCGGGCGTGGCTGGATTGCACTGGTCACCATCTTCCTGGGCCTGCACAAGCCGTCCGGGGTCGCCGTGGCGGGCGTGCTCTTCGCGGTATTCGAGTCATTGGCCGCCTCCGCGCAAGCGGTGGTGCGGATTCCGGCCACCGCGCTGTTGGGCCTCCCCCACCTCATCACCGTGATCGCCATGGTCATCTACGCACTGGTGACCGCCGGCGACCGACGCGGCCGCCGACGCGCGGCGGCCCTCACGGCTGCGCCTCCGCCGACCGGCTCTACAGGCGAACCTCCGCCCCCACCAGCTCCTTGAGTGCGGCATCAACGTGCGACCGCCGCTCCTCCAGTCCGGCGTATGCACGGTCTACCCAGCTCTGGAGATAGGCCAGGTCCAGATTCCCGGGAGCACCAAGCGATGAACGCTCACGCAGAGCCGCCACCGGATCGCGCCGGCCGGAGTCAGGGTGCGCACCGTGGCGCAGCATCAACTCCTCTGCAACCTCGCGGTACGCATCGCGGAAACTGGCGCCGGCGCGCACGCGGTCAATCGCATCGTCGGTGGCAAACACCTCCGCGGTGATTCCCGCGAGGCACCGCTCGCGGTCAACCTCCAGCCGCTCGACGGTCAACTCGCTGACCGCCACCATCCGGCGCGCAAGCGCCAGCCCGTCAAGCAGCGGCTCCTTTGTCTCCTGGATATCTCGATTGTACCCCGAAGGCAGATTCCGGATAGCCTGCTTCGCCCGGAAACTGTAGGAGGAAAGCGTAGCGGACTTGCCGCGCATCAGCTCCATGCCGTCCGGGTTTCGCTTCTGCGGCATGATGCTGGAGCCCGAGCACAGCTCCATGGGCAGACGGAAGTAGCCAATCTCCGGAAGCGAGAAGAGGATCACGTCCTGCGCGAATCGACTCAACGTCAAGCCAAGCTGGTCCAGCGCGTCAAGAACAATCGCCTCCACCTTACCGCGCGCGTTATTGGCCGCCAGCACATTGTGGTGCGGCTCACGGAATCCCAGCAGCCGCGCTACCAGCGTGCGGTCAAGCGGCAGCGGCACACCATAGCTCGCCGCGGAACCCAGTGGTGAGCGGTCGTTCAGCCGCTCTGCGGTCAGGATCAACGCGGCGTCGTCCGCCAGCAGCTCCGCGTAGGCTGCGGCCCACAGGCCCACGCTTGACAGCATGGCCGGCTGCAGATGCGTCCGGCCGGTCATGGGCGTCTGTGCCTCCCGCTCAGCCAGCGCGGTCAGCGTCTCCACCAGCGAGATGAGCGCGGCCTGCACGGCAAAGAGCCGGTCCCGGGTGTAGACCCGAAGCGCGGTTGCAACCTGATCATTGCGTGAGCGCCCGGCGTGGATCTTCTTCCCGGCGTCACCCAGCCGCTCAGTCAGTCGCCGCTCGATTGCCGTGTGCACGTCTTCGTCGCTCGGCTCAATGCTGAACCGGCCTTCCGGGGCGTCGGCGATGATCCGCGCCAGTTCGCCGTGCAGTGACAGCGCCTCCTCCTGAGTGAGCAGACCGATTGACGCCAGCATGCGTGCGTGCGCCATGCTCGCCACCGCATCTGAGGCGATCAGGGCTCTATCCAGGAGAACGTCGTTCCCAACGGTGAACTCCTCAATCAGCGCTTCCAGCTTGTAGCCTTTCTCCCAGAGCTTTGCCATACTCGCTCCTACGCTCGCTCGAATTGTAGGCCGCCGCCGGCTACATGGACCCTGACCGTGTCTCCGTCACTGATCGCGCCGCTCAGAAGCTCCTTGGCCAGCGGATTCTGGAGGTGCGTCTGGATTGCGCGCTTCAAGGGCCGGGCCCCAAATGCGGGATCAAAACCGGCGTCCGCAAGAAGCTGCTTGGCCTCCGGGTGCACGTCAATGGAGATCTTGCGCTCCTCCATGCGGCGCGCCACCTTGGCCAACTCCAAGTCGACTATCTTGAGAATCTGGTCCTTGTCCAGCCGGTGGAAGGTGATCACCTCATCAAGCCGGTTCAAGAACTCGGGCTTAAAAGTTGCATGCAACAACTGCTGGATCTGATCCGCAATCTCAGAGAGGTCGGGTGCCTGCAGGATGAGATCGCTCCCCAGGTTGCTGGTCATGATGATGATGGTGCTCCGAAAATCCACCTCCCTCCCCTGCCCGTCGGTCAGACGTCCTTCATCCAGTAGCTGCAGGAAGACGTTGAATACGTCCGGGTGCGCCTTCTCAATCTCATCAAAGAGGATCACCGAGTACGGGCGACGGCGGACCACCTCCGTCAGCTGTCCGCCCTGGTCATAGCCCACATAGCCGGGGGGCGCTCCAATGAGCCTGCTGACCGAGTGCTTCTCCATGTACTCGCTCATGTCAATCCGGGTGAGCGCCTTTTCATCATTGAAGAGAAACTCCGCCAGCGTCTTCGCCAGCTCAGTCTTTCCAACACCGGTGGGGCCTATGAACAGAAAGGTTCCGGTTGGGCGGTTGACGTCAGCCACTCCGCTCTTATTCCGCCGGATGGCGTCGCTGACGGCAGTGATGGCCCGCTCCTGACCAATCACGCGGCGGCCCAGGATGGACTCCAGCTTCAGAAGCTTTTCCATCTCGCTGGACAGCATCTTGACCACCGGGATTCCGGTCCAGGCGCTCACCACCGTGGCAATATCCTCTTCACGAACCTCTTCACGCAGCAATTGGCTTTCACCCTGCATCTCCTGCAACTCTTGGTCCAGACGGTCCAGTTTGGCGGTCAACCCGGGGATCTCGCCGTGCTTGATCTCCGCGGCCCTGGCAAGGTTGCCCTCACGCTCGAACTGGACCTCCTGAATGGTCAGCTCCTCTATCTGCTGCTTCAGGTCCCGTATCTGATCAATGACCCTCTTCTCATTGTGCCACTGCAGTTGCATGGCATCCCGACGGCCCTTCAGATCAGCCAGCTCGACATCCAATTTCTCCAGCCGCTCCGCGCTTGCCGCGTCGCTCTCCTTGGAGAGCGCCTGCTTCTCTATATCCAGCTGGAGAATCCGCCGTTCAAGCTGATCAAGCTCAATGGGCTGGCTCTCAATCTCCATCTTGAGCCGGCTTGCCGCCTCATCTACCAGATCAATCGCCTTGTCCGGCAGGAACCGTGAGGTTATGTAACGATCGCTGAGCATAGCGGCGGCAATCAACGCTTCATCCTTGATGCGAACCCCATGGTGCACCTCGTAGCGCTCCTTTAGCCCGCGCAGGATGGCAACCGTGCTCTCCACCGACGGTTCAGCGGTGAATACCTGCTGGAACCGTCGCTCGAGCGCCGCGTCCTTCTCAATATGCTTGCGGTATTCATCCAGCGTGGTTGCACCAATCGCACGCAGCTCGCCGCGAGCAAGCGCGGGCTTGAGGAGGTTACTCGCGTCCATGGCGCCCTCCGCACTGCCGGCCCCCACCAGGGTGTGTAGCTCATCAATGAAGAGGATCATCTGACCGTCGCTCTCAGCGATCTCCTGGATGACCGCCTTCAGCCGCTCCTCAAACTCACCCCGAAACTTGGTGCCGGCAAGAAGCGAACCCAGGTCCAGGGCGAGGAGACGCTTGTTCTTGAGGCTGTCCGGTACGTCTCCGCCCACGATCCGCCGCGCAAGCCCCTCCGCAATCGCGGTCTTTCCCACACCCGGCTCGCCAATCAGGACCGGGTTGTTCTTGGTCCTCCGCGAAAGGACCTGCATCACGCGGCGAATCTCCTCATCACGGCCAATCACCGGATCAAGCTTCTCCGCGCGCGCAAGCGCGGTCAGATCCCGGCAATACTTCTCCAACACCCGATACCGGTTCTCCGGCTCCTGATCCGTGACGCGCTGATTGCCACGGACTGATTTGAGTGCGGTCAAGACCTCATCGCGGCGCACACCGACGTCGACAAGCAGGCCGTCCACACCGGAATTCTTCCCCAGCATCGCGAGCAACAGGTGCTCGGTGCTGATGTATTCGTCCTGAAGCGCCTTCGCCTCATCTTCCGCCTTCGCCACAATGCGAGACACCTGTGACGACATCTGCGGCGTTGCGGAGTCGCCCTCCACCGTGGGCTTGCGCTCAATGAGGGTGCGCAGCCGGGAGGCCAGGTCCGCCGGGCGAACGCCAAGCCGGTTCAGCAGCGGCGGGATTACGCCGTCGTCCTGTTCCACCATGGCAAGCAGCAGATGCTCGGCATCCAGGGTGGGATTATCTGAACGGTGCACCAGCGCGACGGCTTCCTGGAGCGCACTCTGTGCCTTCACTGTCAATCGGTCGTAGTTCATGCCGTTCCTCGTGCTTTCTCAGAGATAGCTTCTGGTCGTGAGCTTTGCCTCAAAGATACAAAAGTGTACACTACTTGGCATGGACCAGAGACCAAAAGAGTTGGACAACAAGGTGATCATTCTCAACGGATTCACCGTTGAAGAGATCAACGCAATAATGAACGCGGTAAAGCCGCTGTTTGAGAACCCCCGGGACCTTATCTTCGCCAAGACCACGGACAATTCGCTTCAGATGAAGCTCTCCGACCTGATTGTGGACATGAGTCAGGACCACGAGTACCTGAAGAAGAATCCACCCAAGATCAATCCCAACGGATAGCTGACGGCGTTGACCGCGGCGTGCCGGACTCGTAGTATCACGGGGTGATTACCAGGGAAGCACTCAAGAAACTGACTCCCTATGTGCCCGGAAGGGATGTGGCCGGGGGCGTCAAACTATCATCCAATGAGAATCCGCGTGGACCCTCCGCCGCGGTGCGCGACGCAATTGTTGCGGCGGCCGGCCACCTGAACCGCTATCCGGACTCAGATATGCGAGCGCTTCGGGAGGCGATCTCCGCCCACTGGCGCGTCTCCCCGGAGATGGTCATTGTGGGCAACGGCAGCGATGAGATCCTACAGCTCTTGGCTGCAGCGTTTGTTGAGCCGGGGACCACGACCGTTACCGCGGAGCACACGTTTAGCGAGTATTCCTTTGCCACCCTGCTGTTTGACGGCGAGGTGCTTCGCGCTCCAATGACGGATCTTCGATTTGACCTCACCGCGATTGCGAATATGATCACGGACACCACCCGGATGGTGTTTCTCTGCAATCCGAACAACCCCACCGGCACCGTCTTCAGCCGGGAAGAGCTGCTTCGGTTCATGGACCGCGTCCCGCCGGAGGTGGTGGTGGTGATTGATGAGGCATACGGCGAGTACGCGGAGACCGGCGAGGAGCGCGCTCAGATTGAACAGTCGGTTAGCTTCTCCGACAGCCTCCCGCTGGTGGACGGACACCCCAACCTTATTCGTCTGCGGACGTTCAGCAAGGTCTACGGGCTCGCCGGGCTCCGCGTGGGCTACGGTATCGCCAATCCGTCTCTGATATCGCGGCTCTATCAGGTGCGTCAGCCGTTCAACGTTGGATCGCTCTCCCAGATCGCCGCGGTGACCGCGCTGCAGGACCAGGAGTACGTCGCCCACTCCGCCCGTGAGACCGCGAAGGGTCGCGGGCGCCTGTACTCGCTACTGGATACGCTCAGCATTCCATTCGTCCCCAGTTGGGCAAATTTCGTGTGTGCGGATTTTGGCCCGCGAGCCGCCGCAGTGGTGGAGGCGCTCACCGAACGCGGCTTCTCCGTCAGACCACTCAGCTCATTTGGACTACCTACCTACCTCCGGATCTCTGTTGGTCTTGCGGAGGAGATGGATCGATTCTCGCACGCCTTGACGGAGGTACTCGCTCCTGCACCAACCGCGGGCTAAGGACGGCAGTCGTTGCTCCTGGTGAATGTGCTGGTCGCTATCCTGCCCGCGGTGATTATCCTTCTGTGGGCGTATCGGCGAGATATCAGAAAGGCCCAGGAGCCACGACTGGTCTTCCGGGCGTTTCTTCTGGGCTTCGTGGCCGCCGTCGTGGCAATCCTGGGCGGATTCATCATCGCTCCGGCTGCGGGCCTCCTTCCGCCGTTCGCCGCGCTCCTCTACCGGGCGTTTATTGTTGCCGCATTTACCGAGGAGTCGGCAAAGCTGCTGGTTGTCCTCCTCCTCATCCGACCTCACCAGCAGTTTGATGAGATCACCGACGGGGTGGTCTACACCATTGCCGCGGCGTTGGGCTTTGCGTTCCTGGAAAACGTCCTCTACTCAGGCGGCACCACCGGTGTCTTGGTGATCCGCGCGGTCACCGCGGTCCCGCTTCATGCAATCGCCGGTGGGATCATGGGCTACTACGTCGGCCTGTCAAAGTTCGACCGTGATGCGGACCTTGCCTGGGGGCCGGCGGCGGCGATTCTCATCCACGGGCTCTACAACGCGCTTGTCTTCGCCGGCTCCTGGCTCATTGTGGCGGCCGTTGCCGTACTGATAGGCGGCGGGATATGGCTGAGGCACCTGTTCACCTTGGCCGTGGAGGCCGACCGCCGCGCCGCCCGGCCTGCGGGTCACGGTGGGTCTTGACGACCGTATACCGTGAGGGTATATTCTGTTTTCACACGACGCAGGGTAGAGCAGTTGGCAGCTCGTCGGGCTCATAACCCGGAGGTCGCAGGTTCGAGTCCTGCCCCTGCTAACCAGAACAGCCGGCCATAAGGCCGGCTTTCTTGTCTACAGAGGAGCACGCCAATGAACGATCGGGCCGAGGCGATGGTCCTGGCATCGTTCGCAGCCGAATCGCATATTGTCTCACTCACGCGCCCGTATCCGGAGCGCTCCCGCGGCGGTTCAGGCATATATGGTTCGCGTCTGTACCAGATCATGGAGTCGCTTACCGCATCAGGTACCTTTGATCCGGACACCATTCCCGTACAGCAGCCGGACGCCACGAACGGCTCCTATAGCGTGTCGCTGCTGGGGCCTGCTTCACTCCTTCCTCCACTTGTGTTTCTCTACCGCGACAACCTGCAGGAATTGCTTCACCATGCGCGTAGCCTTGCATCACGCTGGGGAACGGACACCACGCGCTCCGCGGTCACCGAGTTCTTTGCTGACTTGGCCTGGAATGCGCTCAATTCCAAACCTCCCTCATCCGTCATTGACACCGCCGGAGCGCCGGCCGCGGACCCGGCCGTCCTTGCCGCGGTGTCGGCGATCGTCGAGCACGAGGGCAATCTCAGGGAGGCGCTTTCCGCCGCGGAGAGCTCGCCGGCGGCGGTGCACCCCACCGCGCCTCACGGAATGATTGTGGGCATGGTTCTGGGAGCGTTTCACGGACCGGACGCTATTCCTGATGAGTGGATGGGCGATCTTCGCGCCTATGGTCGGATCAGCACGTTGCTTGAGGACCTGGAAGCGCACGTCAAGCGGCGTGCGATAGGCGACCGAAGCGCTTGAGGACCAAAAAAGAGGGCGGCCCCAGACGCGAGCCGCCCTCCGAATGATCGCCCAGATGAGCTACATCCACATCTCCAGGAAATTCCCGCCCCCGGCAAGGGCTATGATTGCCAGGATGAGCCCGACCAACCAGATCAGAACCGCACTGATCTTCAGCAGAACCGCCAGGAGCTGTACCAGGCTGTAGCTTGGCCCCTGTCCATCCTTGCGCGTGTTGATTGCAATCTCACGCTGGATAACCGGCAGATCCGCGCGGGCCCAGGTCATCAGCCCAACGAAGCCAAACAGAATCACAATCACCAAAAACATCACAAAGCCCATAAAACTCCTCCCCACTAACTGGTGCTGTCGTCCCCACAACGTGGATCATACCGACCCATTATCCCAACGGTGTTGGAAATCTGTCAAGTTTTTTGCGCTTGACGGCGTTCCGGGGCGGTGCGTACTGTTGGAAGACAGACAAGAGGGCTCATGAGAATCCTACGGACACGATCCCGCCCGCTTCCCCTCACCAACAAGGGCTCCCTGACCGTATTTCCGGTTGGCTGTGGCAGCGCGTTTGCCAAGAAGCTCTACCAGAACAACATACTCATCATCAAGGGTGACACGCACGTCATGGTTGACTGCGGCACGCGCACGCCCCAGGCCCTCGCGGACCTGGGCCATTCCGTGACGGATATCACCACGTGGCTCATCACGCACAGTCACGCTGATCACATTGGCGGGTTGGAAGAGGTGATCCTCATGGGCAGGTACATGGCGCGCAAGAAGCCCACCGTCATCATCACCACGGAGTATCAGGATCTCCTGTGGGAGCACTCGCTCAAGGGCGGCAACGGGTACAACGAGCGCCGCGACGGAAGACTCCTGGAATTTGAGGACTACTGGGACGTCATTCGGCCCAAACCTCGCGCCGACCTTCCGAGGGATACGCGTGAGGCGCGGATAGGCGAGCTCAACCTCAAGCTGGTTCGCACGCGCCACGTCCCTGAGCAGGCGGAGACCTGGCAGGACGCCGCATACAGCGTAGGGCTCATCATTGACGACCGCGTCCTCTTCACCGGTGATACGCAATTTGACCCGGAGCTCATTACCGTGTATGACCGGGTCTTTCACTTTGAGCTGATCTACCATGACGTCCAGTTCTTCACCGGTGGCGTCCATGCAGGACTGGAAGAGGTGAGCACGCTACCTGAGGAAATCAAACGCCGAACCCTGCTCATGCACTACCCGGACTCGTGGAAGTCCAAGCAGAAGGACGTGAAGGCCGCCGGCTTCCTGGGTTTCAGCCCGCAGCAGAGGCTTCACATCTTTGACTAAGCCACGTGCGCTACAACCCCAACTCACCAACCATGTGCGGGTGAAGCTCTATGTGCACCGGGAACTCGTGGGGCTCCAGCCACGTTGTCTCACCGTCAATCTGCATGCAGAGCCGGTCCGGATACCACAGTGACACGCGCGTCACAGATACCATCCGGACGCCCGGTCTACCGGGGTGCGTCCCAGCGTACAGCGCCTTCTTCATGGCCAGCTTCCGGGGCAGCGACAGCGCGCCAATCATGCACAGGTTCTCCTCCCCGGGAAGGACCGGCTTACCGCTGCCATAGCTCCGATTCCCGCTTACGCCAACCGCCGTAACCAGCAACGGCTCCGCCACCTGGTCCACCTGACCCGCCGGAGTACCAAACCGCAGCCGCGAGGGCTTGAGACCAAAGCGGGGCTCATAGGCAAGCGTTGCCAGGTCCGCAAGCGGCTTGTAGATGTCGCCGCGCACGCGGCGCTTGAGCCGGTTGGTCAGATCAGCCACGTAGGCATCAAGACCAAAACTCACAATGTTAAAGCAATGCGAGCGCTCGCGGCCCGGGACGTCTACCGCAAGATACCCTGCGGTCTTGGGCCGTCCGTCGGTGAGCAGAAGGTTGCACGCGGAGGTGATATCTTTGGCCTCCGGGCCGTCATTCCCCGTGCCAAATGGTAACCGAACAAACCACGTCCGCGGCGGCACCACCGCGTGCCGCGCGGCCGCGGCAGCCATGATCCGGCCGTGGGTACCATCGCCTCCGACTGAAAGGATGACCGTAACCGGCACTTCCCGGTCACCCGGCGCGGCCGACCGCCGCCGTTCCGCCGCCTCAAGGATCTCCCCGGCGGTGGTTGTCAGGTGATCCGCTCCGTCGGTAATACGGGCGGCCCAGGAGAACCCCGGCCGCGGCGCCCGCGGTCCGACAAGACCCGCGCAGAACTCATCCAGCAGCGCAACCGCTTCCAAACGCGACCGCTCATGAAGCAAGCCGCCGGCCGCGGGGTTGATAATGATCTCAAGATGCACGTGACGGTCACGAAAATGGAGCGAGTGCTCAACAATGGTGGCAAGGTGCTCTGCAATGACCTCGAGTTGGCGACGCTGCTCCGGCGCAATCTCCATACGGTGATCTAGAATGGTACGGTCACCGTTGGTCAATAGCCTGCAAAGAGACTGGGGAGATCGTATACTTCCGCAACGTGCTCTATGAGCACCCCGCCGCAGCCCAGTTTGAGCGCCGGAGAAAGGTCCACGTCATAGCGGTCTCCCACGCTGACTATCTGTTTCGCCGCAACCCCACACGCGCCAACGGCTGCCTCCACCGGCTCGGGCTCCGGTTTGGAGCTGAGCGTGGTGTCCAGCCCCACAATGGTGCGAAAGAGATCTCCAACGCCCAGCGCTGCGAGCGATCGCCGGCCGATTGACACGGGATTGTTGGTGAGCACGACCATGACCGCGCGTTCGGCAAGCTTTGTGAGTGTCGCTCGCAACCGCGCGTCCGTAGAAAGGTAGCGCTCCGGTTGGATCAGCTCCTCCCTCCAATGCACACTGGAGCTGATGGGAATGCCCAATTCGGCAAGCGCGTTCCCAAGACTGGTCTGGGTTCCGCCGTGCTTGGCGGCATGGCGAACCCGGGCTTCGGAAACCCGCTCAGCCGCGGCCTCTCCGGAGATACCGGCAATCTCAGCGTACTTGTTGACCAACACGTCAATCTGGTGCCGCACGTACTCGTCATTCGTGTACAAGGTGCCGTCAATGTCAAAAATGAACGCTGCTGGAGCGTCCGGTAGCGCATAGGTTTTCACGACGGACCAGGATACCACACTCACGCGGTTTTCGTAGAGCGCTACAGATTGCTATATTCGCACTCA
>CAYTGY010000056.1:0-14221 GCA_964437265.1 uncultured Spirochaetaceae bacterium
CGTGTGGATCTCCTGGGTACCGCAGAGGAACCGCACCGACGACAGACTGTATCCCCAGCGATCCAGCGCAGCGTGCGCCGCCTGCACAACCGAGGGATGCGAAGCCAGGCCCAGATAGTTGTTCGCGCAAAAGTTGATGACGCTGCCTTTGCCAACATCAATGCGGCCACCCTGCGGGCCGGTGAGCACGCGCTCATGCTTGTATAGGCCGCTCTCGCGAATCTCTTGGATTCGGCGTTGGAGATCGGTCTTCATGGTGTCAAACATTACAGCCTCCACGGCCAGTGTAGCGTGGAAGCCGCGTGGTGCGCTACACGAACAGCGTGGTTGCCCAGCTCCCACCGACGAGAAACCCGACTATCACCCACCCGAACGGCGTGGTGCCGGCGACTTGGTTGACTCCCGGCGTGCCGTCAGGGCCGCGGGAGGAGTCCCGGGCGAGATCGGGCGCTGCATCGCCGTCCATTGGGAAGCGCTCGAGCAGTATGCGATCAAGGCTCTCTACCAGATGCCGCGCGCTGACCTGCTTCTTCCCGTCAAGGATTCGCTCAAAGTAGAAAAAGAGCCTCCCCAGGAGTCCGCCGATCTGTCCGGGTAAGCGCAGGTTCGGGCTCACGGAGAACAGCGAGATAAACACCAGTCCCACGATGCCGACGCCCTTGGTTAGTCCCTGAATCAGCGCACCCTCGGTTATGACCCAGGGCCCAAGCTCCGCCAGCACTCGGCCTACCGGAGTCAACAGATTGAAGAACGTGATGGAGCCGATCATCACTACGAAGTAGAGCCAACGCAGCCGCTTGCCGGCCAGCACCGCCAGCGCGCCAAAAACGCTCGCCCAGCACAGCCGCGCAATCAGCTCCGCCTGAAACAGAAACGAGACAATGACCAGCCCCCCGGTCACAAAGAGCGGCAGCGGCGCGACATGCGGCGTGAGGCGATTCTCTCGTCTGCGACGGCGTTCGCCGCTACCGCGTGCCATACCGCTCCCGCAGCAGCGCCATAAACCGGCTTCGGTGGCGAAAGCGCTCGGCAAAAAGGCCAACAACGGCGCCGCTCGCTACACCCAGCCCCAGAAAGAGCGGGGCGATAACCCACGCTGAAGAGCCGAAGATAAACGTCACCGAGAGTGCTACCTGGACCACGTTGCTTGCCAATGCGCCAAAAAGGCTCACCCCGACCAACGAAACCCGCGACCTGAAAAGGCGGTGCGATCCCAACATCGCGAGCGCCGCGGCGAAGCTTCCGGCCGCGGAAAACAAAAAGACGTAGGAGGCCAGCGTCCCGTTTACGACTCCCTGGCCGAGAACTTTCAACAGTACCAGCAGCAGCACCAGCGCGGGAGAGAGAATCTCCAGGGAGAGAAGCACCGGCAGATTCGCCAGACCAAGCCGGAAGAACGGAACCGGTTTTGGAAACAGATACTCTATGGTTGAGAAGAAGAGGCACAGCGCGCCCAGAAACGCCACCAGGTCCAGTCTGTCACGCTCTCGCAGGCTACGCATAGACCGGTCGAATCAGCGCAATGCTGATATTGTCGCCACCACCGGCGGACTTCGCCGCCTCCACGAGGTCCAGACACGCCCGGCTCAGGAGGCCAACCTCGGTGCCACCTGCCGAACGAGTTAGCCGTTGTTCGACCCATTTGTGGGATGTATAGTCCGAGAGCCCATCGCTGCACATCATGTACAGGTCCGCATCGCAGGGGTCGAGCCGCCCCGTGTCTACATAGAAATCAGACTCACGGCCAAAGCAGTTCGCAATGATATTTCCCGGGATCCGCGGATCTCCCATGAGCTCGCGCAGCGAATGGTCCCGACTGATCTGGTGAAGACGGCCGCTTCGCAACTCGTAGAGGCGGCTATCGCCGCTGTGGACAAACACGCAGAATCCGCCGCGCATGAACACCCCGGTGTAGGTAGTCGCCATGGTCCGTGAGTCATGGTCGCGCGCCGAGCCTGCAACCAGACGTGTGTTGACCTGGTCCGCCGTGTGCCGAAGCTCATCGATGAGCTGGTTGCAACTGAGTCCTCCGGGCAAATTCATGAGATGATCACCCATCTGACGGGAGACCTCCAGGCTCGCCCGATCACCATCCACCCCGCCGCCGACCCCGTCCGCCACCGAGACTATGAGTCCCCGATGGAGGACGTCTCCGGAGAACCGATTCTTGAGCCGGCTGTCACGGAGCCCCTGCCCGTTGACGTATACGTAGTCTTCGTTCTTCTTGCGAACCAGGCCCACATCACAGGCTGCGGCAACATGGATCTCCGATGGCGCGTTGCTGCTTCGACTCATCCTCACCCATTTCTTCCCATCGGCAGCTCTTGCCGCGCGCTGTACCGCACGATTTGACGTCGATTCACCTTCCGCGCATACTACCACCAAGGGGGCACTATGGCGAATCTAGTCACTGATTCGATTGTCGCGGGTATCGGCTTTGCCGTACGCGCAACAGAGCAGCTTGAGGAGATCGGCCGAACCTTGGTTGAAGAGGGTCAGCTGAGCAAAGAAGCCGGCTCGGAGTTTGTAAGCCGCCTCCGGGGCCGCACTGAACGCCTGGAGCAGGAGCTCCGGGCAGAGATTGACGGGCGGATAGATCTGGCCCTCAAGCGCTTGGGGCTGGCCAGACATGAAGAGATGCGCGCTCTCGAACGCCGTGTCGCAGAGTTGGAAGCGAAGTCGGCCGAATAGGAGGCAGCATGTTCAAGCGTGCGTGTGAAGTAGACGGCTTTGTTCTCTGTGCACAGGATGGTGAGGTGGGTCACGTCACCGAGCTGTACTTCGACGACGAGCAATGGACCGTTCGGTACCTGGTGATAGGGACCGGACCGTGGTTTTTTGGACGTCGGGTGCTGATCTCGCCGAACGCGGTTAGCGGCATAGACTGGGATGAGCGGAAGGTCCGGGTGACGTTGACCATGCAGCAAGTCCGAGAGAGCCCGGATATTGACACCGACCGCCCAATTTCGCGGGAGCAGGAGTCCGAATACCACCTCTACTACAACTTCCCTCCGTACTGGGGTGGCGTGGCGCTGTGGGGACGGTACGCACAGCCGGGCGGCGAGCTCAGCGACGAGGACGTGGCGGAGCATGAGCGCACAAAGCAGGAGGAGAAGGGTAAAGAGAACCACCTGCGGAGTGCTCGGGAAGTCCGAGGATACCGCGTGATGGCTATTGACGGCGAAGTGGGACACGTGGACGACTTCCTCATGGACCCGACCACATGGGCAATCAGGTACCTGGCCGTCAACACCGGAAGCTGGCTGAAGAAACACGAGGTCGTTATCACCCGCAAACTAGTGGACCAGGTTGTCTGGGCTCAGGCACAGATGAATGTCAATGCCTCCAAAGCGCTGATAGAGAGCGCGCCGGACTACCACCGGGACACGGGCATTGACCGTGCGCTCGAGGCCCGTATCTTCGAGCACTTCACCACGCATCCGTACTGGAGCGAGGCACAGGAGTAACGCGCCGTGGCCAACAGATCTCGTAGACGCCGGCGTTTTGGGCTGGCGCTTGGCGGCGGCGCGGCCCGGGGCCAGGCACATATTGGCGTTCTGAAAGTCCTGGAGGAAGTGGGTCTGGCGCCGGACGTGATCGCGGGTACCAGCGCGGGAAGCATTGTCGGCGCACTCTACAGCGCGGGCTACTCGTGGCAGCAGATTGAAAACGTTACTCGATCGGTGGACTGGGGGGATATGGTTCAGCCCGTGTTCCCTCGGTTGGGGTTGGTGCGCGCGGATCGTCTTGAAGCACGGTTGGGCGAGCTGGTCGGGACCCGCAATATTGAGGATCTGCGGATTCCGTTCCGGGCGACGGCCGTTGACCTTATCTCCGGGGAGGAGATCATCTTCTCAGAGGGACCGGTCGCCACCGCCGTTCGCGCGAGTTGCAGCGTCCCCGGCATCTTTGAGCCGCTGCAACTGGACGGACGGTATCTGGTGGATGGCGGACTCCTCAATGACGTACCCTTCGACATCTGCCGGCAGATGGGCGCTGAGGTGATTCTGGCGGTGGACCTCAACACGGACCGAATCAAGTCCAAACCGCCGGAGAACATCTTCAACGTACTCTTCTACTCGTTCAATATCATGATGGCCAAGTGCAGAAGACGGCCCAACAGCCACGACATCGTCTTCGCGGACCCGGATCTGGACGGGGTGAGCTATCGGAATCTAAAGAACTATGCGGTGGTGGCACAGCGCGGCGAAGCGGCCACGCGGCTGGTACTTCCACAACTGCTTCGGCGATTGCGGCGCGGGCTATTCAGCTAGCACAAACTACTGGGACCGCGGACGGGCACGGCGGGATTCGAACCCACGACCTCTGCCTCCGGAGGGCAGCGCTCTATCCAGCTGAGCTACGTGCCCCAGTCGCGTCAATGTAGCGCCGCCGGTGCGAGGTGTCAATAACCGCAGAGGCACGGTTGACAGCCGCCGGAAGCCGGGGCAGAATCCGCCGCAACGATGAAGGTCACCGCAAAGACACTCCCCACACTCGTCCGCCTCCTACTCCTGTGCATGGTGATCGGCACCCTGGCGTGGGAGCTGCTCGCGTTGCTCGTGGCCGGTTTGGGCCCCGAGATTCGCCTTGCGGTGGGCCCTATTGGGTTCGATATTCGCGTGCTCAGCGTGCAGGTTATGGCGAATCCCGGAACGTTTCTGGGTATCCTGCCGGCAATCTTCCTGTTCGCCCGAACCACGTAACTGGACACCGGAGGTCCTCATGCCCACACCGCTTGTCCTCGCCTCCGCGTCTCCGCGACGTGCCGAGCTGCTGCAGCAGATGAACCTCAGTTTCGCCGTAATGCCCGAACCGGTGGATGAGGAGGCGTTCTCAGATCCCGATCCCACGAGACTCGCCACGGCGATCGCTGCGGCCAAGGCAGAAGCCTGCCGCGCCAAGCATGGACGGAGCGACTCCTGGATCCTCGCCGCGGATACCGTCGTCTACGCCCAGGGCACGTCATTGGGAAAGCCGTCGGACCGGCATCATGCGCGCGAGATGCTCCACACACTTGCCGGACACGAGCACGTGGTGATAACCGGCCTTGCACTGACCGTTCCCGGCAGACCGGACGTGCACCGGCAAGCGTGTGAGACGCGGGTCTGGTTCGCGCCGCTTGACCATGACGAGGTGGAGTGGTACCTGGACAGCGGCGAGTGGGACGGTGTCGCCGGCGCTTATCGTATCCAGGGACGCGCTGCATGCTTCATCACCGCCATCTCCGGTAGCTACAGCAACGTTGTTGGGTTGCCTATTCACACCCTTTACTCTATCCTTACTGCTTATCACTACCCGGTCCGTGAGACGGGGTAGCACATTCCGTCGGCAGTAGCCGAACGAGATCAAGCGATGGGGCACGCTCTCCGGAACGGACGTCATGAACGGTGGCGCTCAGGCGGATTGCGTGCATGTAGGAGGCCAGATTGGCAGTTGTTACAATGAAGAGCCTGCTCGAGTCAGGCGTACACTTCGGTCATCAGACCAAACGTTGGGATCCCCGCATGAAGCGGTTCATCTTCGCGGAGCGGAACGGGATCCACATTATCGATCTTCAGAAGACGATTGGATGCATCAAAGAGGCGTACGACGCGGTGCGCCGAACCGTCATTGCCAACAAATCGGTGCTGTTTGTCGGTACCAAGAAGCAGGCCCAGCAAGCCGTGGAACGTGAGGCCGAACGGTGCAACATGTTCTACGTCAACAACCGTTGGCTCGGTGGGATGCTCACCAACTTTTCCACCATCAAGCGGTCGCTGCAGCGCCTAAAGAAGATCGACAAGATGGAGGTCGACGGGACGTTCCAGAGCCTCACCAAGAAAGAGGTGGCGCGCCTGCTCAAAGAGCGAGCCCGCCTGGAGAAGAACCTCGGCGGCATCAAGGACATGAAAGAGCTCCCCGGCATTGTGTTCATTATCGACACGCGCAAGGAAGCCATCGCCGTTGCGGAGGCCCAGCGCATGGGAGTTCCAATTGTGGCGGTTGTGGATACCAACTGTAACCCGGACGGGATAGACTACCCCATTCCGGGCAACGACGACGCAATCCGCGCAATCACCCTCTTCACCCAGATCATTGCGAACGCCGTGATTGAGGCGGACAACGAGATTGGCCTTGAAGTGATTGAGAGCCTCTCCGACGAGGAGGAAGAAGGCACGAGCTCAGGGGAGACCGCCCCAGCTGAAGAGGCCGGAGGAACCGAAGAGACTGTCGCCCTTGGAGAAGCGGTTGCCGCTCCCGAAGGAGAAGCCGCCGAGACCTTCACTGCGGAAGACTATTCCGACTATCAGCCGGATGAGAATGAGACCGGGGATCGGCCCCAGGAGATTGAGCGAGAAGACGCCATTGCCGATGAGGCCGGTATTGATCAAGACCAGCTGGTCGAGGAATAGACAGACGATCAGGACCCGGCGGGTCCCGCTGAGTCCGGCAGATACCAACAACCAAACCAAGGAGAAAACCGGTGGATATCAAAGCTACCGATGTCAAGAAGCTGCGCGAGAAGACGGGCGCAGGAATGCTCGACTGCAAGAACGCGCTGGTGGATGCAGGGGGCGACTTTGCTCAGGCGGAGAAGCTCCTCAAGGAGAAGGGTCTTGCAGCCGCGGCAAAGCGGAGCGAGCGGGCAACCAATGAAGGCCGCATCTTCACGTATGTCGGCGACAACAAAGCCGGCATTGTGGAGCTCTCCTGCGAGACCGACTTTGTTGCAAGAAACGACGATTTTGTTGCCCTGGGTACGGATCTCGTCAAGACTGCTACTGAGTCGAACCTCCGGGCGGGTGCGCCGGAGCTGACCAACAGAGTCAACGACGCCATTGCTAAGATCAAGGAGAACATGTCGCTGCGTCGTGCCCAGATCATGACCGCCGACGACAACGAGTTCTTCACCGATTATATCCATGGCGACACCGGGCGCATTGGCGTACTGGTCCGTGTCAAGGTGGAGAAACCGGAGCTCAAACAGAACGAATCCGTTCAGCAGTTCGCGCATGACCTTGCGCTGCACGTTGCCGCCTTCAGACCACGGTACCTCAACGAATCCGACGTGGATGAGGCGTACCTCAAGGAACAAGAAGGCATCTTCGTAATCCAGGCACAGCAGCTTGACAAGCCGGAGAACGTTGTTGCCGGCATTGTCAAGGGCAAGATGAAGAAGCACCTGTCTGAGATATGCATGGCGGATCAGGGCTTTGTGAAGGATGAGAAGCGATCGGTGGCCACCGTAGCCAAGGACATCAGCAAGGACGTAGGCGGGACCGTAGAGGTTTCCGGGTTCCTGTACTACAGTGTAGGCGAAGAGATCTAGCACCACATCAGCGGGGGGTTGTCATGGACAAAATCAAAAGCGCAGCGGAAGACCGCATGAAGAAGGCGGTCAAGGCCCTTGAGGACGAGTTCAACACGCTCCGTACCGGACGGGCATCAGCGGCATTGTTCGACAAGATCCGGGTCGAGTACTATGGCAACCCCACTCCGCTGAACCAGGTTGCCACCATATCCGTGCCGGAGGCGCGGCTCGTGGTCATCCAACCCTGGGACAAGTCCATCATCGGTGAGATTGAGAAGGCCATCCACAAATCCGAGTTGTCGCTCAATCCGAACAATGACGGGAAAGTCATCCGGATCAACATCCCGCCGCTGACCGAGGAGCGCCGCAAAGAGTTTGTCAAGATGGCCAAGAACATGGCCGAGCAGAGCCGGGTGCAGATCCGCAACATCCGCCGGGATGCAAACGACGAGCTGAAGAAGCAGCAGAAGAGCGGCGACATCAGCGAGGATGACCTGACGCGCGGTGAGGAAGAGATCCAGAAGCTGACCGACGCGTTCATCGAAGAGATCAACACCGCTCTAGAATCCAAGGAGCAGGAGATTCTCGAGATCTGAGCATGCCCTCAGCACGAGACCGCCTCGCCACAGACAAGATTCCGGCGCACGTAGGCATCATCATGGACGGAAACGGTCGGTGGGCAACCAGATTGGGAAAGCCGCGGCGGAGCGGGCATGAGGAAGGGCTTGTCGCTGCCAAGCGCACCGTCAAGGCGGCTCACGACTTGGGCATCACGTACTTGTCGTTATTCGCGTTCTCTACGGAGAACTGGAGACGCACGGAGGAGGAGGTTGGCTACCTGATGGGACTTCTCGCCTCACGCCTCCGAACAGAGTACGATTTCTACAGAGAGAATCGAGTGCGGGTCAGGCACAGCGGTGATCTCTCTCTCCTTCCGCCGGCGGTTCAGGACGAGATACGCAACGTGGTGCGGGACACCGCGGAACATGACGGGATTCAGGTGAACCTGGCCATCAACTACGGCGGACGGGATGAAATCATCCGTTCGGTCAACCGCTGGTTGGAGAACGGGAGACCCCTCAAACAGCCGCTGACGGAGCGAGCGATCTGCCTTCACCTTGATCAGCCGGGGTTCCCGGAGCCGGATCTCATCATCCGAACGGGTGGCGAACGCCGCATCTCCAACTTCCTTCTCTGGGAATGCGCGTACAGCGAGCTGTACTTCTGTGACACACTGTGGCCGGATTTTGGACGGCACGACCTAGTAGCCGCGCTGAGCGATTTCCAGCAACGCGCCAGGCGTTTCGGGGGTGCCACGTGCGCAACATAGGCGTCCGGACAATTGTCTGGGCGGTCGCGGTCCCGACGATCCTTTCACTTATACTACTGCTCCCCGGCTATCATCACCTGGCATTCAACATACTCGTTATCACTGCAACCGCCATTGCCACCCGCGAGGCGTCCGCGCTTTTTGAACGTCACGACGCCGGCTACCGGGCCAGCTTCGTCGTCATTCCACTGCTTGGAGCGCTGCTACCGATCCTCGAGTTCTTGATCCTGGCTGGAACGGCGACCAGAGAGACCTTTCAACTGGCAATAGTCTCCGTGGCCGGCATCATCCTGCTTCTCCAACTGGTGCGGCGCAACGAGCAGGGGTTTGGATATGTTCTCTCTAATACCAGCGCAAACTTCACGCTTCTGCTCTACCCGGGCCTGTTCATGAGCTACCTGGTCCGCCTCTCCGGTTTCCCTGAGGCGTCGTTTGTTCTGCTTACCTTCATGTGTTCGGTGTTCTTCAACGACACCATGGCGTATCTGGCAGGCCGGTTAGGCGCGCGCCTTCGCAACCACGAGCCGCGGCTGCGTGTTCCGATTAGCCCAAATAAGACCCTGGCGGGGTTCATCGGCGGTTTTATCATGTCGCCCGCGACAGTGGTTGCGGCGTGGGCAGTCTTTCCAGCCGCGTTTCCGTTCGGCCTCACGGGTGCGCTCCTGCTCGGTGGCGCGGTCGGCCTCGCAACGATCCTCGGCGATCTCATCGAAAGCGCTCTCAAGCGCGCCGGAACGACGAAGGACTCCGGCTCCATCATTCCCGGAAGGGGTGGGATTCTGGACTCGATCGACTCGGTGCTTTACGCCGCGCCGGTCTTCTACTACCTTCTTGCATACTTGAGCCTATGACTGTAATCAATATTCTAATCGGCCTCGTCGGACTCGGTGTGGTCGTCTTTGTTCACGAGTTGGGACATCTGCTGGCCGCAAAGGCAGTAGGAATCGAAGTAGAGGCGTTTTCGCTCGGCTGGGGCCGCAAGCTTGTCGGCAAGACCTGGAGAGGTACCGAGTACCGGATCTCGGTGTTCCCAATTGGGGGATACTGCAAGATGAAGGGTGAGCAGAGCTACATTCGAGCACTCGAAGGCGGCGAGTCCTCCATCCCTCGCGAGCCTGGGTCTTTTTTCGGTGCTCGCCCGTGGCAACGCATCGTGACACTCGTCGCCGGCCCCGCGCTCAATTTCATCTTCGCGGCACTGATCATGACTACCGTCTACTGGGTGGGTTTCAGCGTTCAAACGTTTGAGAACCGCGTCGTGATCGCCGCGGATTTTCCAGAGGTAGCCGGTCCGTCGGATCAGCGGTCACCGGCTCAAGCGGCCGGGATTCAGACCGGTGATCGCATCATAGAGATGGGCGGACGTTCCGTTGAGAGTTATCAGGACATCCAACGAATCGTTGCGCAAAGCGCGCAGGAGACGCTCTCAGTCACGCTCCGCCGTGACGGCCGGCTGCTTCAAACGTCGCTGACACCGCGTCTCCACCGGGAGACCGGGGCGGGAATGATGGGTGTTTTCCCGTACGTAGAGCCGGTGGTAGGGGAGTTGCCAAGCGGCTCCCCGGCCGCTGAGGCGGGACTGCAGCCCGGAGACCGCGTCATCGAGGTGGGAGACGCACGGATTGCGCACACTATCGAGCTTCTCGCCGCACTGCCGTCATCTGGCCAGGCATCGCTTACGGTGGTCCGTGACGGACAGACGCGTCGGATTGAGCTTACCATACCGGAGCAGACCTCCAATGTGGGCCTGTCGTTCCAGCCAATACAGGTCCACAGTCCTGACCTCGGGTTCTTCGGCGCCGTGGCGCGCGGCTCGGTGGAGTCGGTTCGTACGCTCATAGATAGCATCCAGAGCCTCCGCTTGCTCTTCAGCGGGGTCAATCTCACCCAGGCGGTCGCCGGTCCCATCCGGATCTCCTATTACATCGGGGACATTGCCACCAGCGGCTTCGCGGCAGGCATTGGACCGGGGCTGCGCTCGGTGTTCAACTTCCTCGCGTTACTGTCAATTGTCCTGTTCTTCATGAACCTGCTCCCAATCCCGGTTCTGGATGGGGGCCAGATTGTTCTGGTGTTGACGGAAGCGGTCAGAGGTCGGCCGCCACACCCAAAAACGGTTTATCGCTACCAGTTGGTAGGCACGGTCCTGGTCTTTGGCCTGCTCATTTTTGCCCTCTTCGGTGATATACTCTTTCTCGCCAACGGAACATAGCCCAACACAAGGAGTTCCCACGTGAGACGCCGGCTTTTGATTCTCCTCGCTATTCTTGCCGCCGCGCTCCCCGCAGGGGCGCAAAGCCGAGTTACACTCAGTATTGGCCATTCAGCTCCGGTGACCGACATGGTTACCATTCCTAACCGTGGCGTTGCGGTTTCCGCCGCTCGTGACGCGTCGCTGCGGGTCTGGGACCTCGAGCGGCTTGCGCTCCGGGAATCGTACCAGCTTCCGCCAATACCAGTCGTCAGCCTTGCCGCGCATCCGGATGGTGAGCATCTCGCGGTGCTTCAGTCGGACAACCGCTCGCACCACCAGATTTCCGTGATGGCATGGGCTACCGGCGACATCCTCTACAGCGTCCAGGTGCCCGCACGCCCAGTCTACTTTGGCTACTCGCCGCAGGGCACGTACCTGCTCTACTCGCTTCCCGCCTACCGGAGTCTTTTTTTCCTGGATAGCGCATCGGGCTCTGAACGCACCTACCTGAATGCGGGCTTCGGCATTGTGGGCTTTGTCCAGATCTCCGCCTCAGAGCAGTATGTCATGACCTACATTCCCAGCCGCGGCCAGATCATCTACTTTGAACTCCAGACGGGTGGAGAAGAACATCGAACCTCAACCGAACGCAATCTCGAGCACCTCACCGCTCTCAGCGGCAGACATCTGGTCGGGTACCGCGAGAACACGCTCTATGTTGTAGACAACTATGACGGCTCGGTAGAGGACAGTGCGCCGGCCGTAGGCGTTCGGAGCATTGCCGTTGATGGAGACCAGATCGTCGTCCTCTCGCAGTCAGGAACGCGGACTGAGATCAATCGTTACACCTACTCCGGCGCGTCACTGCAGAGAAGCTACTACCGTGCGATTGGCCTCGAGCCGGAGCCGCGAGTCATTCGTGCCGTCCCGCGCAGCGATGGCCGCGATGTGAGCGTTCAGTACCTGGTGGGGACTCAGCTGGGGGCGCTGGCTCTCTACGACCGAGAGTCCGGACGAGAGACACTGTTTGCGCCCCAGCCGCTGCGCCGGATCGTCGACGTCGGGTGGACCGACGGACGTCTTCACCTGATGACCAGCGACGGACTGGTTACCCTGGTCAGCGATCTCCTGGCAACCGACCCCCCGCAACGCTCACGCGTCAGCTACGCACGGAGCACGGTTTTTGATGACCTCCCGGTGGATACAGTCAGCGGCCTTGCCTCCACAACCGACGCATTGTTCGTGTGGGGACCGTTCGAGGATCGACAAGGCGTGTTCCAGCTCAGCCCCATCTCCGGACGTGCGACACTGCTGTACCAGACCGAGGAAGAAGTCCCCATCCTCTCCATCCAAGTTACCGATGAGGTGCTGATAGTCGTGCTACGCGATGGGCGAATACTGAGCGTCGACGGCGTCCACCGCCAGATTGACTTCGAATATCGCGCGCTGAGCGCGCAGGACGCCGTGACCACGGACCGATACGGCGTGGTGGTCGCAAAGGCGCGGTCGTCCTCGTTTGATTCCTCGGTCGTGAGGATTGACCCCAAGACCCTTGAGACCGTCGCGGTTCGGTCTCCGGCGTTCCTCAGCACCAAGATCATCGACGCCGGCAACAGCCTTTACAGTGTAGGGCTTGTGGAGTCGGCCGGCGGCGCGGTTCGCACCGTCTTGTTGCGCCACTCCGGAGCACGCTTGGATCGCACTGAGGAAGTCACCTCCGTGGCCCGCGAGGCGCCGGCGGCCGGTGTTGTATACTCCCCGGAAACGCAGACTGTCTACTCCACGCTCAGCGACCACGGGGTGATCGCGTATCAGAATGGACGCGTTCAGACGCTTCCCAATGCAAACCACGGCGCCCAGCGGCTCTGGCTTGCGGGGCGGTTGCTGATCGCGCTGAACTCGGACGGAACCCTCAGCTTCTGGAATGCAGAAACCGGCGAGCACCTCTGCGAACTTTACCTGTTTGACCAAGCGCAGTGGCTGGTGATGGGCCAACGGGGAGTGTTTCTCTCAAGCGGGACCACGCCTGAGCGCTATCTCACCTTTCTGCCGGGTGAACGTTCGCGCCTGGAGCTGACTGATTTCAGGCTCCGCTTCCCCGTAACACTGGAGTAGCAGCGCCTCCCGTTCGTCCGCTACTCGCGGGTCCGGTCCGGGTTGGAGCTTACCTTCCGAATTGCCTCACTGACGGCGTTCTCTATCTCATGCGCGTACTGATCATCTACACTCTGGGCGTAGAGCCGCCCTAACAGATTCACCCGGTACCGGGGCCGTACATGGTTCAGCGCGTACGCTGCCACGTCGAGCACCGTATCCTCGCCGCGCAAATCCGCACCGGGAGGGAGCGTACGTAGCTGCCGTTCCAACTCGTCAAGCACCAGCCGTTCGGCTTCGTTGATGAGATCCTCGAAGTTGTATTCGTCGCTGAGTGACATCATCGGCCTCCTACGCGGTTCAGTGGGCGAGCGCTTCAAAGCGGGTGTACTGCGGCACGAATGCGATACGCACCGTTCCTACCGGTCCGTTGCGCTGCTTGGCAACAATAAGCTCCGTCTCCACATTGTCGGCGTGGTCGGGATCCTCCGCCTGCTCTCCACGGTTTCTGTGCAGGAAGATCACGACGTCCGCATCCTGCTCAATGGACCCCGACTCTCGGATGCTGGCAAGCGTAGGCCGCTTTCCCTCCACGTCCCGTGTCACCTGGCTCAGTGCGACAACCGGAATCTCCAGCTCCCGCGCCAGCGCTTTGAGCGAGCGTGAGATCTCCGCGATCTGTTCGTGTCGCGGCAGGTCGCTGTTCTCATTGTTGATCAGGCTGATATAGTCAAGAAAGATGATTCGGATTCCCAGCCGGCTCTTCATCCGACGGGCCTGAGCGCGAAGGTCCAGCAGCCGCATGCCGGGCGTGTCACTGATCCACAGCGGCGCCTCATAGATCTGCCCGGCTGCGTCAGTCAGGCTCCGGAAATCAGCAGGCCGCAGCATGCCGGTTCGGATCTTGTGGCTCCCAATACGAGCTTCGCTCGCGATTAGTCGCTGCATGATCGCCATGTCCGACATCTCAAGCGTGAAGAAGCCGACGGGTATCTTCCGATGGATTGCTATATTCGCGGCCATGGTTAGCGCCAGCGCCGTCTTGCCTACTGACGGTCGGGCCCCAATGACAATGAACTCAGAGTTTTGGAATCCGCTGAGCATCTTGTCCAGCTCCGCAAAACCGCACGGGATACCCGTGTAGTCGTCACGAGTTCGATACAGCTTCTCGATCGCCTCCACCGTCTGCTTGACGATCTCCTTGGCCTGCTTGTACGTCCCGGTCTGTCTGCCTTCAGATACCTCGAAAAGCATCCGCTCCGCCTCTTCCAAGGCGTGACGGCTGTCCATTCCTTGAGACTGCACGTCT
>CAYTGY010000057.1:0-14197 GCA_964437265.1 uncultured Spirochaetaceae bacterium
AATGCGCACTGCTTGGCCGGTCATGCTACGGTACGCGTCAACAATGAGCGTGTCCTGATCCACAAAGGCGACGTCAAGTGATGCAGCCAGGATGGAGCCCACCGTGGATTTGCCGGTATGCTTGATGCCGAGCAGGAATACGCGGGTTTGCACAATTGGCTGGAGTATATCTCAACAGCGTCACGGTGGAGAACCGCCGCTATCTGGGGAAGTACTCGGCGAATGCCATCTGGCTCTCAACACGACGCCGAAGAAAGAGAATCCGACCCTCTCCGTCAAAGGTCATGGACTCCAGATACCAGGACTCGTCGGTCTGTGCGAACTCCTGCGTCATGGAAAACGTATCCACAAATCCCGGAAGCGGGGAGAGTGTGGCCTCTATAGCCACCGGAGCCCCGGAATCCGCCGCCAGCCAGGCAATGCCGGTGGTTGCCGCGCTCTCTGTGGCGGCGTGCGTGTATTGGTATAGATGCGTAAGCCGTCCACCACGGATCTCGCGTCTGCCGGTGTCCTGATAGCTCACCGCGTCCTGTTCGGTTGAGGCAAAGGGGCTCTTCTGGAGACCGGAGAACGGGCTCTCCTCATCCGGATCATCGTCACCGTCATCCGGGCCGGAGCCAAAGGGGTTACCGCCCTGCGGATTCTCTCTTCGCTCCTCCGTCACGTCCCGTCCGTCCTTCTCCGCATAGAGAATCCGTGTGTCCAACTCGCCGGACTCGTCCAGAGAGATCTCGATCACCGTGCGCTCTGAGGAGATGTGCCGTCCCCACCCGTTGTACTGGTCAAATGTGATCTCCATCCGACCGGGCACAAGACGTTGATTTGCCTCAAACAATGAGACCGCCTGTTCCCACAAGTCCGCGGATAGCGGCATAGCAGCGGAGACCAACAGGAGCGCGGATACGGTTGTTATTCGGATCAATGCGTGATGCGTGTAGCTCATCGTTGCCTCAGAACATACTACATCAGCAGCGGCGAGCGAACCAAAACTCAGCGTTGGACGCTTCTCGCGGCAGCGGTTCCGGCCGCGTCACGATGCTCTTCTCCCGGCAGAAGGAGAGGGTGGGGCTTGGCGAGCGCGAACCCTTGTCCGTAGTCGACGCCAATCTCAGTCAGTACCTGCTGCAGCGTCTCGCTGGTCACGTATTCGGCAATCGTCAGCATTCCCATGGTGTGGCCAATTGTGTTGACGGCATCTACCATTGCGCGTCCAATCGGGTCTGAGTCGATCCCAACCACGAACGAGCCGTCGATCTTGAGGAAGTCTACCGGTAGCTTCTTGAGGTATGCGAACGAGGAAAAGCCGTTGCCAAAGTCGTCCAGAGCAAACGTGGCTCCCTCCTCCTTGAGGCGTGTCATGAATGACAGCGCGCGAGACAGGTTCTGGATGGCGCTGGTCTCCGTTATCTCCAGGCAAAACTGGGACGCGGGGACCTGGTGACGTTCCAGCATGAACAGGATGAAGTCAAGCAGCGTGGTGTCCGCGATGGACGCGCCCGAGAGGTTGATGCAGATCGTTTCGCTCGGTTGCCCCATCTCCATGCGCGTGTGGGCGTACTTGAACGTTGCATTGATGACCCATCGATCTATCGCCGGCATCAGCTTGTACCGCTCTGCAGCAGAGATGAACGTTCCCGGAGATACCAGCTGGTTGCTGCGCTCTCTGAGGCGGAGCAGGATCTCCACCTTCCCCGGTCGGTCGCCGTTGAGGCTGCGAATGGGCTGACCGTAGAGCACAAATCGGTCCTCCTCTAGTGCGTCGGAGAGCCGCCCAATCCACTGCATCTCACCGCGCCGCTTCAGGAAAGTGTTGTCCGTATGCTCATAGATGCGCACGGCGTTTCCGCCGTGCTCCTTTGCCAGACAGCACGCGTCGTCTGCGGCGGCGAGCACCTCGTTGACGCCACCGTTGTCCGCATCCAGACCTACCAGCCCAATGGAAGCTGAGACGTTGAAACTATGCTGATGCCAGATGAAGCGCCGGTTCAGGTGAGCGGTCAACACCTTTGCCAATCGTTTGCCGGCGTCAAGGTGGCAATCGAAAACGATTAACCCGAACTCGTCGCCACCTAGACGTGCGAGCAGATGGTCGTGCGTGATCACCTCATCAATGTCGCCGGCAATCTGGCGCAGGAGCTCGTCCCCTGCGAGGTGCCCACACACGTCATTCACCACCTTGAACTGGTCCACGTCTATGTACATGAACGTGTGCTCGCGGCCGTCGGTGCACGTTCGTTCACAAACCTCACCAAGCTGGCTTGCGAACTCATCCCGATTGAGCAGTCCGGTCAGTGCGTCGTGGCTCGCCTGGTAGGAGATGGTGGCAGACATGTGCTTAATGTCGGTCAGGTCGCGGAACGCGATAGCCTGCCCGTCAATCCGCCCATGCTCATCTCTGATGACCGCAACATTACCGTCAATACTGATGGACGCCCCGTGCTTGGTGTTGAGGAGGACCCCGTCGAATACGCGGGCGGTGTCGGCGTCCTCTTCGCTTGGGGAGGGCAGCGCCACCGGGTTCTCGGTCTGTTCATTGGAAAGGGAGAAGACGGCGCCGACCTGTTTCCCTTGCGCGTCTTCGGAGCGCCAGCCCGTCAAGGTTGCCGCAACCGGATTGATGTAGCGGATGCAGTTCCGGCTGTCGGTTGCTATGATGCCGTCGCCGGTGCTGTTGAGGATTGAGGAGAAGAGCCGTTCGTGTCGCCGCATCGCCCGGTCAATCTTGCTTTTGTAGAGTCCCATCTCTATGGTCGTGTAGAGCTCACGTTCTTTGAAGGGCTTCAGGACATAGCCCACCGGCTCGACGTGCTTTGCTCGCTCGAGTGTCTCCTCATCGGCGTAGGCGGTGAGGAACACCACGGGGATGGGGTTTTGTTCGCGGATTGCCACCGCCGCGTCGATGCCGTCTGCGGATCCGGTGAGCATAACGTCCATGAGCACCAGGTCCGGTACCGTCTCCGCGGCGATCTGCTGCGCCTCATCCGCGTTCGCCGCGGTCCCGACTACCTCATAGCCGAACTTCTCCAGGCGGCGCCGAAGATCAAGCGCGATTATCTTCTCGTCTTCGACTATCAGTATTCGTTCAGTACTCATCTGTGGTGCCCAGTATCCTCACTATAGCCGATACTGGTGCAAAAATCAATATGCCCAATTTATGAGAATGCACGAAACGTCGCACGTTCAGGATGGTGACGGATGCGGCCAGATTCGCGTCGCGACTGAGCCGGGGATTCTACAGCTCCGGGAAGAGGACTCGCTTGACCACAGCGGGCTCCAGCCGGAACGGAGACCCGTGGCCCTGAAGGAAGTGATACTTCTCTACCAGGTGAATGCTGAGCTCTGAGAAGAGCACGGCTTCGGTGCCCGGCCGGCCGTCTTCAGAGCGCTTGACTTCGGCGTTCACCTTCCGGTAGATGCCGTCCTCAAACGGAGACGCCAGAAACCCGCGGGCTTCGTAGACTTGGACAATCCAGGCGCCGTCTACCGTCGTCGGCTCGCCCAAACCCTTGCGGCCCTCTTCCATGAGGTGGTGCATCCGTGTGACCACCTCGTCAAAATCGAGGCCAAGGCGCTGCATCGTCGCCTCATCCTCGGTTATGATCTCCACGATCGGGCGCGTATCCTCGCCCAGGAAACCGGCGGAGGTGATCACGCCCGGCTGCATGTTTGCTTGAGCCTTCACGAACTCCGGCGTCATTTTCATAGAATACCTCCGCCCCTACGCGAACTTGTCAAAGTAGATCTTCTCTTCAGACATCTCAAACTTTCTCATCACCGCCATACAGGCGTCAAGCATGCCGGGACTACCGCAGAGATACCCTTCCTTCTCCGCAGCCTTGAGCTCAGGATCCGTCAGGTACTTCGCAAGGACATCGGTGATGAGACCGGTCTCTCCGGACCAGTCATCCTCCGGCTGTGGCTCACTCAGTGCCGCCACAAAGTGGAATCGCTCGTACTTCTTATCCAGCTCCTCCAGCCACTCCACGTAGAACAGGTCCCGCTTGGTGCGAGCTCCAAAGAAGTACCAAACGTCGCGCTGCTCAAGTTGGCCGGACTCAATCATGGCGTTGAAGATACTCTTGAACGGTGCCATCCCGGAACCGCCTGCCACGCAGATCATGGTGGCCGCGGTATCCTGTACGTGGAACTCGCCAAAGGGGCCCACCACCCGGATCTTCTGCCCTTCCTGCAGGTGCTCGTGGACGTAGGTGGTTACAATGCCGCCCGGAACCAGCCGGACCAAGAACTCCACGTGGTTCGTGTCGCTCGGAGTGGAGCTCATCGAATAGGCTCGCTGCGTGGGAGCCTTCACCTTCTCATAGGGCGGCACCTCGAGTTGCCCGTACTGCCCCGGGACAAACTCAACCTCCTTTCCTTGAGGAAGTGCAATGTAGACCTCTTTGATGTCGTGCGTCACGTCCACAAGCCGCGCCACCGTGCCTACGTACTCCTGGATGTTGAACAGGCTCTCCGGGATCTCTATCTCTAGATTGCCCTTCACCTTGATCTGACAGGAGAGCCGGACATTCTGCTCAATCTCCTCGTTCTCCAGGTACGGGGTTTCCGTGGGCAGGTGCGGGCCGACGTCGGAGAGCACCTTCACCTTGCACGCTCCGCAGCTGCCGCGGCCGCCGCACGCGCTGGGCACGAAGATCCCGCTCTCTCCAAGCGTGGTCAGCAGCGGCGCGCCTCCCTTGACGTCAAGCTTGCGCTTGCCGCTGTTGATTTCAATGACCACATCCCCGTAGTTGTTGACAATCTTGTCCGTAATAGAGATCAGGAGGCCAAGTATGGCGCTGATCCCCGCTATTGATAACGGCGCAACGAGCGCCTGCATGATAGGTCCGTCCACAGTGTCCTCCTACTGCACGCTCAGCATTCCGGAAAACCCGATGAACGCCATGGCCATGAACCCAATGGTGATCATGGTGATACCGGCCCCCTTCAGTCCTGCAGGAACCGGCGCCTTGTCCACCTTCTTCCGGATAGCGGAGAGCGCCATGATGGCGAGCCACCAGCCAAGGCCGCTGCCGAATCCATACACCACCGACTGCCAGAAACTGTAATCGCGGATCTCAACAAACAGTGAGACACCCAGAATGGCGCAGTTGACCGTGATGAGCGGCAAGAAGATGCCCAGGCTCATATACAGTGTCTGGCTGACGCGGTCTATGACCATCTCCAGCATCTGCACCACCGCTGCGATTACGATGATGAAGACAATGAATCGAAGATACACCAGCCCCAACGATACGAGGAGCAGCAAGACCAGCCAGTTGATCCCGGCGGTGATGGTAAGGACCACCGTGACGGCAAGGCCCAGGCCGTTGGCGCTCTTGATGTCTTTGCTGATTGATATGAACGAGCACATCCCCAGGAAATTGGCCAGGAGGATGTTGCTGGTGAAAATCGACGCTAGAAAGAGCTGAATGGGACCGATTGCGGGGCTCATGCTGCTTCTCCTCTATTCATGATGGTCTTTCCGCCCCAGATGATGAGGCCCAACAGGAAGAACGCGCTTGGCGGCATCACCATGATGGTCCAAGGAACAAAGCTCTGCGGCAGAATCTGGAAGCCGAAGAGCGTTCCAAAGCCCAGGAGCTCCCGGAATACGGCAATAACCATGAGCACGCCCATGTACCCGAATCCGCTGGTCAGACCGTCCCAGAGGCTGATGATGGGGCCGTTGCTCTGCGCAAACGCTTCGGCGCGACCCATGATGATGCAGTTGGTGATGATCAACCCCACATACGGCCCAAGGTTGCGACTGATCTCCGGCAGATACGCCTTCAGCACAATATCCACGATGATCACGTAAAACGCGATGATCAGGGTCTGGACAATCATCCGGACCTTCCGTGGAATCAGCTTCTTGATCAACGACACGGTGAGATTGCTGAAGGCGGTGACGAAACTCACGCCCACCGTCATTATCAGCGTGTTCGTCAAGAGATTGGTGACCGCAAGTGCCGAACAGATGCCGAGCACCTGCATGAAGATGGGATTGTTGGTCCAGAGGTTGTTCTTGAGTACAGCCCCCGGCCTGGTATCAACGGCAGCGTCGCTCATTCAGCGCCCCCTTCTGATGCGATTCTCCGAAGCGCCTGCTGGGTATCCGGATCGCGCAGCTCGTTTAGCTGGTTATTGATGATGACCTGCATGGCATCGCTGGTGCGCGTTGCCCCGGTGACGCCGTCTACGGCTCCTTCCGGCGCGGCCCCCTCCGCGGAAGCTTTGCGGACCACGAATCCATCAGTGGGAATCCCAATTCCGCGGAACTGACTCTTGAACACCGGCTCATCGATCCGGCCGCCCAAGCCCGGTGTCTCATTATGGCTCACGATTTCAAGACCGGCGAAGCGGGTGAGGTCTGCGTTGACGGCGACCACGCCCTCTATTGTTCCCCACAAGCCGGCTCCCGCGAATTGCTTTGCATACAGTCTGCCGCTCTCGCTGTCATAGACGTAGAGTCCCGATTCCGGGTCGGCTTTGACCTGCGCGTACGCCTGCTGGATCGCCTGGTCTCCCTGAGCTTCCACACCAAGCGCGGAGAGAACCGCGCGCTGGCGAGCGAGCTCCTGGTTGAGCCGGATCTGGTCAACCGTGGCTTGATTGGTCACGGAGAGCAGCAGCACGAACACGAAACTCACGGCAAAAACAAACACAACGGTATAGAGCATGCTCTGCTTGTTCATGGGCTACTCCTTTCCTCCGTCGGTGGCCGCGGGAGCCGCCGTTGGGGCCGGCTTCTTCTTCTGCTTTGGGGCAGGCATGATCTCATCAATAAGGGCGGCGAACGTGTTTCCGAGCAGGATGCCAAAGCTGGTCCCTTCTGGGAATCCGGCGAACGTCCTGATGAGAATAGACGTGCCGCCTATGACCACGCCGTAGAGCCATTGGCTTGCCGGTTTGTTTGGTGCAGAGACCGGGTCTGTGACCATAAACACAGAGACATACAAGAGACTTCCGGAGAGAACCGCAAGGTGCGGAACCAGATCTTGACTGAGACCGGTGAAGTAGAGGATTGCCGTCAGTCCTGCGCCGGTCAGGAACGTTGAGATCATCAGCCGCCACTGAGCGGTCTTGGTGATGCCCAGGTACACTGCCGCGATCAGAATGAGCCAGATGGCTCCCTCTCCCATGCTCCCGGCGCGGAACCCAAAGAAGAGCTGCCAGAACTCCGCACTTCCGGCGGCCCCGCCTCGCAGCACCTCAAGGGGCGTTGCCGCGGTTACTCCATCAACGCCAAGCAGGTCCTGAGCGAATCCGGGGATTCGAGGTGCAACCCAGTTTGCCTGGAGCAAGGTAGGAAACGTGATGTAGACAAACAGACGCCCGGTGATAGCCGGGTTGAAGACGTTTCTCCCAAAACCGCCATAGACTCCCTTGCCGATTGCCACCGCAAACACGATGCCCACTACCGCTACCCAGATGGGCACCAGCGGCGGAAGCGCCAGCCCGTAGATCAGGCTGGTGACGAAGACGGCTTCGCTGACCTTTTTGTTCCGCGAACGTTCAAAGGCGAACTCGGTCAAGGTGCCGGCCGCCAGCACGACAGCGTTCACCAGCAGAACACGAAAGCCGTACAGGTAGGTGGAAAAAGCCAGGATCACCAGCAGTGTCCATATCACTCGCCGCATGATCGCCTGTTTCTGGAAGATCGTTTTGTACACGAGGCGCCCTCCAACGGTAGGAATATCGTCGCTCGATACCGATAACGGCAAATCGATACGAAAGTATCCCTTCCCAGTATAATCCTTACCGGTTCGATCGTGAATCGGTCTCGGGACCGGAAACCACCTCATCATACTTCAGCCGGTCGGCCCATGGTAGTGGAGGTGCGCTTTTGCTTGAAAATCGCCATGTGATTATTACATTAAAGACGCACTGTCAGCCTGCCATGGAGCAATCGGAGGAACAGCATGAATGCCAAGGAAGCCTTGGGCGTCATGGAGCGCGTATTGGAGAATGCCAAGATAGCCGTCTTGGCTACCGTAGATCCAGACGGAGCGCCCCGGCTCCGGTGGATGACGCCGGCACTGGTGCGGGGGCGTGACGGTTTTCTGTACGCGGTGACGTCGCCGGATTTTGAGAAGACCACGGACCTGCGCGTGAACCCAAAAGCAGACTGGATGATCCAGACCAAAGGTTTGGACAAGATCGTGAATGTGCGTGGCTCGATTGCCTTGTTGGATAACCCTGCGGTTCATGCCGAAGTCCTCGAGGCGGTTGGACGCAATCTGACCACGTTCTGGCGGGTAAATCCGGATGAGACAAAGCTCATCGTGCTGGAGACCGCAATTGAGGAGATCAGCTGCCTCTATCCGCTCAACGGGGAGCGAGAGACCGCACGGATTGGAGGTACGTCATGAGCACGGATGCCGCACTGAGCAAATATGACGAATCGTTTCTCCGCGACACACTCAAGGAGATGTTGCTGATCCGCCGTTTCGAAGAAAAGGCCGCACAGATGTACGGTCTTCGCAAGATTGGTGGCTTCTGCCACCTCTACAACGGCCAAGAAGGTGTTGCGGTTGGTTCCGTGGCGGCCATTGATCTGAAGAAAGACTACGTCCTCACCGCATACCGGGACCACGGCCACGCAATTGCCTGTGGTATGCATCCTCGCGTGGTCATGGCCGAACTGTACGGGAAGGTCACCGGGTGCTCCCGTGGCAAGGGCGGGTCAATGCACATGTTCGATGCAGAGAAGCACATGCTTGGCGGAAACGGTATTGTGGGCGCTCAGATCCCAGTAGCCACGGGGGTGGCGTTCGCTCAGATGTACCGGCAGAAGGTGATGGGGGGGGACCCCGGTGTCACGCTCTGTTTCTTTGGGGACGGAGCCATCCATCAAGGGGCGTTTCACGAATCGCTCAATCTGGCGGGTGTGTGGAAGCTCCCGGCGGTCTATCTCGTGGAGAACAACCACTTTGGGATGGGGACCGCCGTCAAGCGAGTCAGCGCCGTTCAAGACTTCGCCGTCAAGGCGCCCGGATTTAACATTCCCGGTGAGACGGTTGACGGCATGGACGTCCTGGCGGTCTACGAGGCCGTCACAGCCGCCGCGACTCGGGCCAAAAAGGACGGCACCGCAACGTTGCTCGACGTCAAGACGTACCGCTACAAGGGCCATTCGATGAGTGACCCTGCCAAGTACCGGACAAAGGAAGAGCTTGGGCGCTACAAGGAGCAGGACCCGATTCTTTTGCTCAAAGCGCGAATGGTATCGGCGAAGCTTCTGGATGAAGACGCCTTCACGGAGATGGATACGGATGTGAAGGCGCGAGTCCAGGATGCGGTGGAGTTTGCGGAAAAGAGTGATGAGCCGCCGCTTGGGTCGTTGTACGAGGACATTTACGCATGAGGACATGCGTTACGCATGAGGACATGCGTTTCGCATAAGGAATGCGGATAACAGGCGCCGATTGTCGGCTCTGAGGAGAGGCGAGATGCCGGAGATCAGCATTAGGGATGCGCTCAACCAAGCGCTTGATGAGGAGATGGCCCGGGATGAGCGGGTACTCCTGATTGGAGAAGAGGTAGGCGAGTACAACGGCGCATACAAGGTCAGTCGAGGACTGCTGGACAAGTACGGCATTCCTCGCGTACTGGACACCCCCATCGCGGAGCTTGGCTTTACGGGACTCGGCGTAGGCGCGGCGATTGCCGGATTGCGGCCGGTCGTGGAATGGATGACATTCAACTTTTCGCTCCTGGCGCTGGACCAGGTGATAAACAACGCGGCGAAGATGCGCCATATGTCCGGAGGACAGCTTTCAGTGCCCATTGTGTTCCGCGGCCCGAACGGACCTGCGGAGTATCTCAGCTCGCAACACTCACAGGCGTTGCAGAGCCTCTTCGTCCACGTGCCGGGCCTAACGGTCGTTTCCTACTCAACACCGTACGATGCAAAGGGGTTGCTCAAGAGCGCGATCCGCGACGACAACCCCGTGGTCGTGATCGAGAGTGAGCTCGCGTATGCATGGACCGGCGAGGTGCCTGAGGACGAGTACCTTGTTCCAATTGGGGTAGCGGATATCAAACGGCCGGGTACGGACGTTACCCTCATCGGATACTCCAAACCCATGCGTGTGATTCTCCAAGCCGCAGAAGAGCTCGAGCGACTGGGGGTGAGTGCGGAGGTGATCGACCTTCGATCACTGCGCCCCCTTGATGAGGAGACGGTCTACGCGTCGGTTCGAAAGACCAACCGTGCCGTTGTGATCGATGAGTCGTGGCCAATGGCGAGCGTGGGGAGTCATGTTGCATGGCTCGTCTCCAAAAACTGCTTCGACATCCTGGATGCTCAGGTGGAGCTGGTTTCCAGCGAGGATGTCCCCATGCCGTACAACCACACGCTCGAGCTTGCCGTACAGCCGTCGGTTGAGAAGATCGTCGGTGCGGCCAAGCGCGTCCTGTATATGGAGTAGAAGATGGCTGAACACGTATTGATGACCGCGCTTTCTCCCACCATGGAGGAGGGAACCATTGTCTCCTGGAGCAAGAACGAGGGGGACACCGTCTCAGCCGGCGACGTTCTTTGCGAGGTAGAGACGGACAAGGCCACCATGGATTATGAGGCAACTCAGGAGGGTACGCTCCTGAAGATCCTTCGTGGTGACGGTTCATCGGCGCGAGTGGGGGATGCGATTGGCATCATTGGAGAAGAGGGAGAAGACGTAGCCGCCCTGGTTGCGGAGGCGAAGTCCTCCGTTGCTGAAGCCGCTCCCGCTCCCAAGACGGAACCGGCCGCCACGCCGCCGGCGAAAGAGGCTCCGCAGGCAGAGTCTTCCGCGTCAGCTCCGGTTCCGGCGCCCGACGGCGAGGTGAAGGCCTCTCCGCTTGCGCGCACGCTGGCCGCAGAGCGCGGAATCAACATCGCTCAGGTCTCCGGAAGCGGGCCGGACGGGCGCGTGGTCAAACGAGATGTTGAGTCGTTTGTGGGCGCTCCCGCGAGCGCAGCGCGGCCGGCTGCCGGGATTGGACCCGCTGCCCGGCCGGGCGCTGATCAGAAGGTGCCGGTCGGTAACCGCCGAGCAGTCATCGCCCGCCGGCTTGCAGAGAGCAAGTTTAGCGCGCCGCATTACTATCTCAAGCGCGCGGTGCGGATGGAGGCGGCGCTTGGAGCTCGGGCCATGCTCAACAAGGAGCTCCCTGAGAAGGCGAGTTTCAATGCGTTCCTCATCAAGTTCGTCGCCGAAGCGCTGAAGCGGCACCCGAACGTGAACGCCGGGTGGAAGGGTGATCATATCCTCCAATTCGGGAGTATCGACATTGGCCTTGCCGTGGATCTTGGCAACGGGCTGATCACACCGGTGGTTCGCAACTGCGGCAACCGCGGCATAGTAGAGATTGATGTGCAGCTCAAGTCGCTGATCGCAAAGGCCGGCGACGGCAAGCTGCAGCCGGAAGAGTATACCGGGGCCGGATTCACCATCAGCAACCTGGGCTCCTTTGGCATTGACGAGTTCACCGCTATCATCAATCCTCCCGGTTCCGCCATTCTCGCGGTGGGGAGGATACAGAAAGAGGTGGTTGTCGGAGACAACGACGCCTTTGAGCCGGCGCAGCGGATGGTGATGACCTTGAGTTGCGATCACCGCGTGGTTGACGGCGCTGCAGGCGCTCGCTTCATGAGCGAGCTTGCCGGGATGATTGAGAATCCGGTACGATCCCTCTTCTAGCCCACGAGCTACGCTCGGTCACGTACGACCTCAGGAGGATACTGATGGCTGACTACGACTATGACCTGATTGTGATTGGAAGCGGCCCCGGCGGCTACGTCGCGGCGATTCGTGCATCCCAGCTGGGGATGAGCGCTGCCGTAGTTGAGAAGGATAAGCCCGGCGGGGTGTGTCTCAACGTCGGCTGTATACCAAGCAAGGCGCTGATTCATCAGGCGGAAGTGTTTGGGCACGCCACGGCGCTTGAGTCCATGGGGGTGAAGGTAGACGGATCGGGGTTCACCTACGAGTCGGTCTACAAGAAGAGCCGTCAGGCCGCTGATCGTCTGAGCAAGGGCGTGCGTGCGCTACTCAAAAAGAACAAAGTTGACTACATAGAGGCGGAGGGCAAGCTCGCCTCCGGGCACGAGGTCTCGCTCTCCACCGGAAAGACCATAACCGGCGCCAACATCTTGGTCGCCACCGGAAGCAGCCCGCGAACCATACCCGGGTTTGAGATCGATGAGGAGCAGGTCCTCTCCAGTACCGGGGCGCTCATGCTGACCGAGTTGCCAAAGCGACTGGTTGTTTTGGGCGGCGGCTACATTGGCATGGAGTTCGCCCACGTGATGAGCAGCTTCGGCACAGAGGTTACCGTTGTGGAGATGCTGGACCGGATCTTGCCGCTCGCGGATCCGGAGGTGGTGACCGTACTCGAGCGGGATATGCGCCGTCGCGGCGTGACCATCCACACCTCAACCAAAGCGAGCAAGCTCGAGAAAAGGAAGAGCGGAATCATCCTCCATGCTGAGGGTCCCGACGGACCGATGACGGTAGAGGCGGACAAGATCCTGGTCTCTATTGGCCGCACGCCCAACACGTCCGGGATTGGTCTTGAGGATGTGGGGGTGAAGAGCGATCGTGGATTCGTCACGGTTTGGGACTACTATCAGACCGACGTTCCGAGCATATACGCGATTGGTGATGTGGTAGCGACGCCGCAGCTGGCCCACGTGGCAAGCAAGGAAGGCGAGATCGCCGTGGAGCATATGGCAGGTCACAAGCCGGAGCCGACGGTAGATCCTGACCTGATTCCAGGCGCCGTGTACACGGAGCCGCAAATTGCCAACTTCGGTCCAACCGAGGAGCAGGCCAAAGAGCGAGGACTGAAGTTTGGGAAGGCAACCTTTCCCTACCGGGGCGCCGGCAAATCCGTGGCGATCGAGCAGCCAGAGGGCGTGGTGAAGATACTATTTGACGAGCAGTCGCATGAGATCCTCGCCGCGCACATTGCCGGCAACCAGGCAACCGAGCTCATCCACGAGCTCCTGTTGGCCAAGCGGAGTGAGTTATTGCCGGAGGACGTGGCAACCATGATCCACGCCCATCCGACGCTCTCTGAGGCGGTCATGGAAGCGGCACGGGCGGCCGAAGGGTGGGCTATCCACTTCTAACGCGTACGTTTTTTTGGTATTTTCCGACTTCGTGGACCAGCAGCGCCTAAACACCGGACTGCTCTTTGTACTCGTTCTCATAGCGGTGGGAACAGTCTTCAAACTGACTGCCGGGATCGTGCAGCCGTTGGTGATTGCGCTGCTGCTGACCTTTGTGCTCAACCCCCTGGTAGAACTGCTGCACAGGATACGGATCCCACGAGTCGTGGGCATTTTCCTGGTCATTGTGCTGTTGCTGGGCGTTGGCACGCTGTTCGCATTCATTGTCTACACCAGCCTCCAGCGGCTGCTGCGGGAGTTTCCCACCTATTATCAGCGGCTGATGGAGCTCATCAGAAGTACCATTGACTACTTCGACCTTCCCGCGTCCATCATCTCCAGCCTTGATCTGAGCCGGCAGTTCGGGAGCGTCCTGGTGTCCGTATCCGGGGACTTTGTCGGGTTTTCCAGCGGTCTCATCATGGTGATCATCTTCTTGCTGTTTCTGCTCCTGGAGAAGCCGTTCATCCGGCCAAAGGTGATGGAGGCACTCGAAGGACCACGGACGGAGAAGATCTGGCGCATTGTTGGTCACATCAACGCACAGATTGGCCGGTATCTGTCCGTGAAACTGCTGGTCAGCTCACTGACCGGCGGGCTGGTCTGGCTCAGCTTCTCAATTGTGGGAGTGGACTTTGCATTCATCTGGGGAGTATTGAGCTTCCTGTTGAACTTCATACCGTCCATCGGCTCTATCGTCATCTCCGCGGCGAGCGCCATGTTCGCGGTGGTGCAGTTCTACCCGGAGATCAATCCCATTCTGGCGGCCGTGCTCTCTATGGTGGCCATTCAGCTGGTGTTGGGCAACATCCTTGATCCCAAGTTGCAGGGCGATAGCCTGAAGATCAGTCCGGTGGTAATCCTATTCTCACTGTTGCTTTGGGGCTGGCTCTGGGGTATCGTCGGACTCTTCCTGGCGATACCCCTCACCGTGGCGCTCAAGATTGTGTTTGAGAATGTGCATTCGCTCGAGTGGGTCGCGATCATCATGGGACGCGAGGCGCGCGAGGGCGACGAAGGATTGGTGCGCGGACACCG
>CAYTGY010000058.1:0-14139 GCA_964437265.1 uncultured Spirochaetaceae bacterium
GCACTCAACCGAAGCCGAATTACAACCGTTGTCTGTGCAGCGATCACGAGCAACCTCAGATGGGCGGAGGCACCCGGCAACGTACAGATCGACCCTGCGGACAGTGGGCTCCCCAGATCCTCGGTAGTGAACGTCAGCCAGATAGTAACCCTCGACCGCTCAGAGCTGGCGGACCGGGAGGGAGCCCTGACACCGGCGCTGATTCGGCGGGTGCTATCGGGAATCGATGTCGTGCTGGGACGGTAGCATAGCCACTTGACGTATCCCTCACCGTCGCGCTATAACACAGCATCTTACCGGGGACCAACCCGCCAAGGAGGCATACATGAACACGAATCTCACGTTCGCATTCGTGGTGTGCCTCTGCAGGTTCGGTTCCTAACCCGCTCCTGACACGCACAATCGTCTCATCTCATTCAGGAGCAGTATGTACACTGACTTTGATCGCTATCGCGATATCTGTATCGCATTTGAGCGCGACGGCTTTATCACCGGTCCGTCGCGCGTCATCAAACGTGGCAAGGAAGCCACCGTGCTCTGTTGCGCGGCAGCGGAGAGCCTGGGCGTAGATGAGGTCGCGCTCAAGATCTACAAGGATGCCGAAGCGCGCAACTTCCGCAACAACGCCGAGTACCTCCGCGGCAAGGTGTGGAAGCGGCGCGACCTGGCGCATCTGCACGCGTTCAAGCACGAGCTCTGGGTGGACACCGAGTACCAGACCCTTCGGACGCTCAGCGAGGCCGGGGTCCGGGTACCCAAACCGTATGTGCAGATTGACCATGGGGTGCTCATGGAGCACGTGGTCATGGACGGCGAGGACGCGCCGCAGCTCAAGGACGTTCGCCTCAGCGAGGCGCATGCCGCCGACGCACTGCAGGAGATTCTGGACGCGCTTGATACCATGCTCGATTGCCGGGTGGTCCACGGCGACCTCTCTGCGTTCAACATCCTCTACGACGGAGAGCGCCCGGTGATCATCGACTTTCCGCAGGCGGTCCACACACAGAACAATGACCACGCGTGGGAGCTCTTCCGGCGGGACGTGGAGAACGTGTTCGCGCATTTCGCCCGTCTTGGCGTGTGCTCCGATACGGACGCAGGCGAGGCCGCCGAGGATCTATGGACGCGACACTACCCGCCGGCTCCGGGTATCATGTACTGAGGAGCCATCATGAACGGAAAGCAACGAGTTCAGGCAGCACTCAGCCACACCGATGGGCCGGTACCAATCGACTTCGGAAGCAATGCGGTGACCGGCATGCACGTGAGCGTTGTCGCTGCGCTTCGCGAGCACTACGGGTTGGACCGGCATCCGGTGAAGGTCAACGAGCCGTACCAGATGCTGGGAGTGATCGAAGATGATCTGAAGGACGCGCTGGGGGTCGACGTTGACGGGATCTACCCGCCCAAGACGATGTTCGGGTTCTCTGCTGACGGCGGAACGGAGTGGCGCACGCCCTGGGGACAGGTGGTGCTGGTTCCTGACGGCTTTGTCACCACGACCGCTGAGAACGGGGACGTGCTCATCTATCCGGAGGGTGACCCCGACGCTCCTCCAAGCGGACGCATGCCCTCGAGCGGCTACTTCTTTGACACCATCATCCGCCAGCAACCCCTTCCGGATGACGATAGCCTGGACGTGGAGAATAACCTGGAGGAGTTCGGACCGGTCGCGGAGCCCGACCTAGACTACTTCGCATCCGAAGCGGAGCGACTGAGTGCCTCCGGCCGTGCGGTCATGGCGAACTTCGGCGGGACCGGTCTGGGAGACATCGCGCTGGTCCCGGCACCGATGCTCAAGCGTCCGAAGGGAATCCGGGACATCACCGAGTGGTACATCTCCACCGTCGCCCGCCAGGAGTACGTGCATGAGATCTTCTCACGCCAGACTGAGATCGCGCTCCAAAACCTCAAACAGATTCACGGGCGCGTGGGCAATATTCCAGATGTGATGATGCTCTGCGGGACCGACTTCGGCACGCAGGATTCTACCTTCTGCTCGGCGGAGACCTTTCGGTCGCTCTACCTCCCCTACTACCGGAGAATGACCGACTGGATCCACGCCAATACCACATGGAAGGTGTTCAAGCACTCATGCGGAGCGGTCTTCGACTTCATGCCGCTGTTCATCGAGGCGGGCTTTGACGTCATCAATCCGGTGCAGATCTCCGCGCGGGGAATGGACCGCGAGGCGCTCAAGCGCGAGTTTGGTAGAGACCTGGTGTTCTGGGGCGGCGGCGTTGACACGCAACGTACCCTGGCGTTTGGGACGTCTGACAATGTGCGCGCCGAGGTGACCGACGGGTGTCGTGTATTCTTCCAGGGCGGCGGATTCGTGTTCAACGCCGTGCACAACGTTCAGGCAAAGTCACCAACGGAGAACGTCGTGGCGATGTTCGAGGCGGTGCGGGAGCTGAACCGGGCGCGGGGGTAGCGGCCGCCGCACGGCGCCACCGAGTGTCTGTTCCGCTGCGAGCTGGGATGCAGCATGCGTCTACGCGGTTGGGTGACGGCCGGCCGCTGGGTTGGGGTGCGAGCAATTGCGCTTCGGTGCATTCCCGGGCTAATCTGTCAGCTACTATCCCGGTACCCGGCCGGTGCCGGCAGGGAGGGGCCATGTCGCTCATCGACGTTCTTGACCGCCAGTTCAGCGCAGCGTGGCAGATGCTCTCAGACGGCGCGATGAAGTGCCCGGAGGACGAGTGGAAACAGCCCTCCAGCGACCCGTTCTTCACGCCGGCGCGGCTTGTCTTCCACGTTATCCAGACCGTCGACTTCTACACCGCGGACGACCGTGACGGGTTCGACTGGAACGCCTTCGGTTTCAGCTGGGAGGACGCTAAACCGGAGGAACTGCCGGATCGCCCGGCGGTTCGCGAGTACTGTCACTGCATCAGGGAACAGATGGAGGAGTGGCTCGGGGCGCACGGGTCTGAGGGACTGCTCGAGCCGGATACAGAGTTTTTCCCGCAGTTCAAGACGCGGCTTGACCGGGCAATCTACGCGCTCCGCCACACCCAACACCACGCAGGACAACTGAGCCGCGAGCTACAGTCGCGCGGGTGCGAAGAGATGAGCTGGGGATAGAGCCGGCGGACTATCCGCCTATCGTTGCACATAGTTGCATCTGTTGACCGCCTTCCAATTGCTGGAGGACACCATGAGAGCGCTGCTCACGTGTCGCGGATTGACCGTCACGCGGAAGCTCAACGAGTGGGAGTTCGGTGTCTGCTGGGATGAACCCACCGGGCCCGGGAACGCCCGCTCGTGCCGCCCCTACCTGCGGGTGCTCGCCGCCGCTACCTGAGCCGTGTCCAGCCGGCCGTGGCGGATCATGCCGTTTAGAAACGCATCCACGATCTCGGGATCGAATTGCCTCCCACGCTGCGAGATCAGCTCGCGGATGGCCGCGTCGTGCGAGAGTGCGCGCCGGTACGGCCGGTCCTCGGTCATGGCATGCCAGCCGTCTGCCACCGCGATGATCCGTGCGTAGCGTGGAATATCCTCACGGGCCAGTCCGCGCGGATAGCCGGTGCCGTCAAAGTGCTCCTGATGCGCCCACACGATCTCGCTGACAGGACGGAATGCGTCAAAGCGACGCAGCAGAGACGCACCCAGCTCCGCGTGTTGTTTCATGGTCTCCCATTCGTCCGCGGTCAGTCGGCCGGTCTTGAGCAGAATACTATCCGGAACCCCCAATTTGCCAATGTCGTGCAGCAATAGCGAATCCGTGAGTACCCGATCCATGGAGATCTTGAGCTCCTCCGCGATGATCTCACCGTAGCGGAGCACGCTGTGTGAGTGACCGGCTGTGTAGTGATCGCGGAGTGCCAGCGACTCAGAGAAGCCCAGGGAGAGCTGCTTGACCCGCTCCTCCAGCTCCGCCGTCTTTGCCACGGCGTCTCTGAACTTTCCCGCGGTGATGAGATTCTCAATGCGCGCATCCAGCTCTCTCATGTTAATGGGCTTTGCCAGGTAATCGTCTGCGCCTATCCGGAGCCCTTCAATCCGCGAGTCCAGCTCCGACTTTGCCGTGGTCAGCACGACCGGTATGCGCCGCGTAGACGCCGTCTCTTTGATACGCGTCAGCAACTCGTACCCGTCCATGTGAGGCATCATCACGTCGGAAACAACAATGTCCGGCTCCCACGTCTGGATCTTGGCCCATGCATCCACGCCGTCAACGGCGGTCTCCACCTCGTGGCCAAAACTCTGGAGCATGTTCGCCACATACGAGCGAAGATCCTGATTGTCCTCAGCGTACAGGACCCGGTAGCCTTGGTGCGCAGCCTCCTCTGATGAGACCGGATCATGGACCGCCTCCGCTCGGGGCGACTCCACAAACGCAATGTCCTCAAAGCCCAGCGCGGTGACATCTCTGAACCGCCGGGCCCCTTTCCGCCGGTCCGGGCCTGAGTGCGGACGGCTGTCTGTCCGGCGATCCTGTTGCCGCCGTTCAATGAAGGCCTCCGGCGAACGCTCGTCCAGGTCCGTCGGTAGTGTCACGGTGAACCGGGTGCCCGCATTCACCTCGCTGACCACCGTGATGGTTCCGCGCTGAAGCTCTACCGCCTCGCGGACAATAGTCAGCCCTAGGCCGGTACCCTCATAGCGACGCGTGGAAGAGCCGTCGACCTGGCGAAAGCGATCAAAGATCCACGGAAGCGACTCAGGCGGAATGCCGATACCGGTGTCTTCCACCTCGAGCACAATAGCGTCTTTCTGGGCGCGCAGTCGAATAATGACGGATCCGCGCTCGGTGAACTTGATAGCATTGCGAATCAAGTTGGAGAGAATCCGCTCAACCTTGTCCTGGTCCAGGTACACCGACGGGATGGGCCCGTCGGCGAGATACTGCAGTCGCAGGTTCTTGCGCTGACACACCTCTGAGAAGACGGTCACCGCGTCCTGCACCACGTCCTCAAGCTCCACCCGGGAGAGCCGAAGCTGCATCTTGCGTGCATCGAACTTCGCGAAGTCCAGCATCTGGTTGATCATGTCCAACAGCCGAAGCGAGTTGCGATACACCTGCTCCACCAAATCGTGCTGGTGCGCGGTGAGCTCACCCACCTCGCCGTGGTAGAGACTCTGCACCGGCGAGATGATAGACGTCAGCGGCGTGCGCACCTCATGGCTCACATTCGCAAAGAACTGCGACTTGAGGACGTCGAGCTTCTTCATCTCCTCATTCGCCTCCGCAAGGTTGTACCGGGAGGCGAACTCTTTGAAACGCAGCGACGTTGAAAAGTGGGCGCTCAGGATCACCAGGACAACAGTTGCCAGCATGAAGAAGTTGTTGTTGGCAAAGACCGCCCAGTCTTGAACACCGGCGGAGAGAAGAATGGGGCCAATGTAAGCGCTGTAGATGATGGTGCAGACAAGCGCTGTGCGCCGTGGATCCAGGGGCATGACGGCGACAAAACAAATGAGAATGAGGTTGATACCGGCGTAGTACGGGCTCAGGTACCCCTCGGTGATATGGATCATCACCGCGATCCCCAAACCGGCAATGACGTACTCTATCATTGCCAGGTCAAAGGGACGTCGCGTGCCAAGCGGCGTGCGAGCCAAGACGTAGATCACGCCGCTGAGGATGACCACGCCAAGACGTATGGAGAGCAGCTCAACCAGGTGATCCGGATAGACAACGGGATCAAGGAATCCAAAGAGTGGAAACGCAACCGCCGCCGCCACTGAGCCGATGAGCGTGTCCTTGCGGCATTTGAGGGTTGCTTCTTTGTCGAATTCGGCACGGAGCGTGGCGCCGGAGTCCGTGGAACTCACGACGTCCGTCCTGCGCTGCCGTTGCTACGTTCTTGACGCGTTTTCGGCGGCCATGCTCCGGAACACGCGCTTGAAGTAGCGGGCGCGGTCTGCAAACACGTCCTCATTGTACACGCGGCGGTAGGCACCCAAGAGCCCTTCCTCCAGCCGCTCCTTAGACAGCTGCGGGTGGCGGATAACGCAGGTGAACGCGGTGTAGTCACGCCAATCGCTTGAGCGAATCCTCCCGTCGTGCTCCAACCGCTCGCGGAGCCGGCTCCCGGGAAACGGCGTGAGGATGGTGATCTGCGTGCCCATGACGTGATGCTCATTGATAAACTCGACCGTCCGGTCAAACACCGACTCGTCGTCCTGATCCATCCCCACAATAAACGAACCGTAGACGCCAATGCCGCTCTCCTGAATCGCCTGAACGCTCGTTCCGTACTCGGCGACCCGTTTAGCTTTCCAGTCGTCTCGGTTCAATCCCTGAAGATTCTGAGGCTCCACGCTCTCCAGACCAACGAATACGATCCTGCACCCGCTCTGGTGGAGCCGTTGCAGCAGTTGCGGATGCCGCGCAATCCCAATATCGCTCTGTGCGTACCAGGTGAACGGAATCTCCTCAAACGCTACTAGTAGTTTCGACACAAAGTGCCGATTCACAAACATGTTATCGTCCGCAAACCCCACTTGCGCCCGCCTCCAATACCGTTTTGCTTCCCGTACCTCCGCCGCAACCTGGTCCGGACACTTGTGACGGTACGCGTGGCCATAGATGCGTGAGGCGCTGCAAAACTCGCAGTCGTGAGGACAGCCGCGGGTGGCTTGAACCCAGACCACCGGGTAATCGTACCGGGCAACCAGATCGTAGCGCGGCGTTGGGATGGCGGAGAGATCAACCGGACCAAAATCCGCAGCCCGGTAGATCCTCCGCGGTGCGTGCGCTTCCAGGTCACGAAGAAACGCCGGCCAGGTGTTCTCCGCCTCACCAACGAAGACGGTATCCACCTGCTCCGCCGCTTCTTCCGGAAGCACGCTTGCGTGGATCCCACCCATTACCACGTGGACGCCCCGCCTGCGGAACTCAGCGGCAATCTCGTACGCGCGTGGCGCCTGCTGCGTCATCGCGGTGATGCCCACCAGATCCACGTCCAGGTCAAAGTCGATTGCCTCCAGATTCTCGTCCACAATAGTGACGCTGTGATGTGCGGGAGTGAGGCCGGCGATGGTTGGGAGCGCCGCACCCAGCCCGTTCCAGTAGTGCAGGATGGTGCGTATCTCCCGCGATTCGCCCATGAACCGCTGGAACTCCGGATTTCGGCTGAGAAACGTTCCCGCGGGTGAGATGAACAGGATGCGCAGCGGCCGGCTAGTTCTGGGCATGCTGATACGCGGCGGTTACAAAAGCAAAGAACGCACCCACGGTCTCAACCCCCGCAAGGTCTCCCTCATCAAGCTCAATCCCCAGTGCCGTCTCGCAGTTCGCCACAATCTCCATGGCCATGAGGCTGTCTATACCCAGCTCCTCGCGGATGAGCACGTCGTCCGCAATCTCTGAAATGTCAATACGCGCAATGCGCGAGACAATTCGGCCAACTTGCTGCCTCACATGATCATCAATCTTCTGCTGAGCGTGCACGTTCTCCATGACGGGTTCCCCTTTAGGCATCAACTGTCCAGTTCAAGTGTTGCAGGGATCTTGTACGATGCAATGCGCTCCCGGAGGAACAATCGTATCTGGCGTCCCTGACCGTCAGTATGAGCAGATTTGCGGATTTGGAGAAGGGCCGATATTCGGCCGGCCCCAGCGCGCACCGTTGCACCCGAGACGGCCGGATGCTCGAGCAGTGCGCGTTCCACCTCCGCAAGGTCCACCATCAGGCCGTTGACCTTGCAGGTCCGTTTGAGCTCATGGTCAAAGATCAGGTGACCGTCGGTGACGTGGCCGGCGTCTCCGGTCAGAAACCACCCATCAACAATGGCATCACGTGACTCCGCAGGCCGCCGGTAGTAGCCGGTGCTCATGGTGGGGCAGCGGAAGCGAATCTCCCCGGTTGCGCTCGGCGAGCGTGCGGCAATCCGGCAGGTGACCCCATCTGAGACGTAGCCGATGGTTCCGCCGCGGCCGGTGCCCCGCTCGTGTCGGCTCACCGGGGTGAACTCGGTCAACCCGTAGCCGTGGAGCACTTCCGTTCGGAACAGGTGCGTGAGCTGGTCATACTGGGCGGCTGAGAGGAGGCTTCCACCTGATCCCAGGGTCACCAGCTCCGGGAAAGGATCCATGTTGCCGGCGGCGCTGCTGAGCAACGCATAGATCTCCGGGACCGCCATCACGTGCTGCACCCCCAGTTCGCGCATCAGGACAAAGAACCGCCGCGGATGAATGGTCAGCGCCATGACCGCGCGCAGCCCGTAGAGGAGCGGCACAACAACGCAGCCAATGAGCGTGAAGATGTGGGTACACGGCAATGCGAACAGCACCGCCCCGCCGGCCTCCGCCTGCAGCCCCTCCTGGAAGACCCGAGCGCCGTGGAGGTACTGCTGCTGGTCCACCATGGCTCCCAACGGGTACCCGTATCCGCGGTAGGTGTAGTTGATGCTCGCAAGCGTCTCCGGCAGATCCACAGCGCGCAACGGGGCGTGGCCGGCCTGTTCCTCCGCAAGCGCGTCCCCGCGCCGCACCAGTACCGCCCGTCCGCCAAGGTACGGCGCCAGCCGCTCCACGGCGTCCGCTTCAGCCACCACCAGCGCCGGGTCCGCGTTCGCAAAGATTTCATCCAGCTCGAGCCGCCGGTACTCCAACTTCGCAATCACGGGAATGCCGCCGGCATGGAGGAGGCCCAGGAATATGCAGAGGAAATCCAAGGAGTTCTCCAGGAACAGCACGCAGAGTACGCCGCGGCGCACACCGACGCGGCGGAACCGGTCAGAGGCCTCAAGAACTCGTTGACGGAGCTGGAGACCGGTGAGCGAGACCGCATCCTCCGGCCGTGTGGCCTGTGTGACGCACTCCTGGTTCCCAAAGGACTCGAGCGCCTCCAGAATACGGTCTACCAGCTGAACCACGAGACATCTCCACCGGGCGGCATTACGTGCGTCACTGCGGGGTCCTTCCGGTGACAATCACCGCTTGCGCGGGTGTGCCAAGGGAGGCGTAGCTCGTGATATCAGTGAACCCTGCGCCACGCAGAAGCCGCTCCAACTCAGCGACGGTGAAGAATCGGAAATATCCCTCCTCCTCCAGCTCAAAGAGACCGGCAGCCTCATTGAGCATCTCCTCCGCGGCTCGCAGCCGACGATCCGCATCGTGCCCACCGGAGCGTACCGATGTGACGTAGTCGGTGAAGATGACCGAAACATCGCTGTCCGGCCGCATGGACGATATTACGGCCCGGCCGCCGGGTTTGAGAATTCGTGCAAGCTCCGCCAAGAGGTAGTCAGGATTGCGCACGTAGGAGAGGAAGAGGCCGGCAACCACGGTATCAAATGTGTTGTCTGAGAACTCGAGTCCCATCTGAGCGCCACCGGTTCCCAAACGCAGGTGATCAAACCGCAGGCGCTCGAAACCCGCCGCCGTTCCGTCACGCATCAGAAGACACGCGGCACGATGGATCTCCGTTGCAACGGACCTGAGCTCGGTGGGGAGGCGTTTCAGCTCAACCCGTGCAACACTGTCTACCCGTTGGCCGCACAGCACCTCCATGAGCTCAGGAGTCATCTCCGCTGAAAGTGCATCTACATGCCGACCGGAGAGCCCGTCAATCCGGTCGCGAAGGTACTGCACGCCCAGTGCGGGGTCCTTGATGAGCTCCGCAATGGGGCGCAGGCGGTTTGGTTGCAAATCCCGACGGACGTACTCAACACCGCAATCCCGTAGCGCCGGGGTGGTCTCAAGAAGACGCTCGCACTTCTGCCGGGTGCTCTCCAGCGCGCGTTCCACAAGGTCAACGGCGACAAGCCTGACGCTCGGACGGCCCCCGACGGTGCTCAGGTGCCGCAGTATGGCTTCCGCCAGCAGCCCGGTCCCACAGCCGATGTCCGCAATGGTCTGACCGTCCGCCGGACCGGCTAGTCTCACCTGGTCTTGCAGAAAGGTGCGGAATTCCGGCAGGCGTCCGTAGAAATCGTAGCCCTCGCTGTCCGGCCGTTCACCCAGGAGATACCGGTCCCAGTAGGTGTTTTCATCCAGCGGCATCGGAGCGATCAGCCGTTCACGCTCCGTTGTCACCAGCGTAAGCACCACCTCCCGCGCCGGAGCCACCGGATCTATGGTCTCCCCGTAGCAGATCTGGAACACGAACTCGGCGGCGCGTTTGAACGCCTTCATGGCGTCCTCGCTAGAACGGAGGTTGTGCCCGGTTGGGATCTCCACGAGCTGACGCTCCGCCCCACTATCCACGCTCATCAGGTCAAGGACCTCTTCGCAATCCACCCACCGATCATGGGCGCCACAGATCCAGAGCGCTGGGATTGCTATCTCTGCCATGTCGTGACGCGCATCGGTCAAATAGGCGTACTTCTCCTGGATAAGATCCCGCGCGAGCGCGTCCAGATCTACCATGTGGCCCAGCATCCCGCGGACTCCGCTTTGAATGCCGTCCTTTGCGTTTGAGATGATATCCGTCCCCGCTAGGATATTGCTCAGCGTCCGTTGGGCGGCGGGAACCCCCATGAGGCTCACCCAACCGTGCACTGTGCGTCCTGATCCGTTGGCGAGCACTTTTCGGGCGTCCACGGAGGACATGCTCGAGGTGAACAGCACCACACCGTTCGGCTGGAAAAGCGGATTATCGTAGACGTACGCCAGCGTGGCTCGTATGTCCGACGCCCCCTGACTGGGACGGTAGCGAATCATCTCGTAGCCACGCGCGGGATTCTTGGTCTCGTTGAAGCTCTCACCCGGACGGTTGATACCGTCGAATCTGATGGTGACCAGATCACGGCCGGTGCGCGCCGCGTTCTCCAACAGCATGGCAACCAGCGGCGCGTGCGCCTCCTTTTTCTTTCCAAACGCGGGCGGAATGACGATGACGGGAGCGTGTGTGCCAAGACGAGTTGCGGTAAGCAGTGCGACAATCGTCCTTCCGTGGTCATCCGTGTATCGCACCGGTCGCGACACGATTCGCCGGCCTGGATCGCCGTACTCCAGCGTCTCTTGTTCCCACACGGCAGCGGGGACGGTGACGCGCACACACGCGTTACGTGCGATCATGGCCTCAACACCAACGTGCACCAATGTGCCGCCGGAGCTCAGCTGGGACTCCGTCACGTGCCGGATTTGGCCGTGGTCGCCTAGTTCCAGGTTGGGGTCAATGGTGTAGGCGACCGCCTGACCCGCACGAACCGGCACCTGCGCGCCTTCAGGCACCACGAACTCGCACAGGAACCCACGCCAGCTAATGTCGGCCACAGTGGCCTCCACGGAAAATCGATCCCCCCGGAGCGACGGCAGCGTCAGTGTCACGCGCTGACGGACAACCGTTTTGCGCTTGTAGGATCGCTTCTCAGAACGGTCCAGCCGTGTTGGGGCGGTGAGAGTCAACGACTCCGGGGTGGATGCGGTTACGGTCGAAGAGAACCGATAGCTCGCGTCGGTGCCGGCGAAGCTACAGAGCGCGTCCGCACCGGGTGACGGGGCGGAAGGGAGTGAATCCGTCAGCGCAACGAACAGTTGCTTCCCGTCCACCAATTCCGCACGTCCGGCGACGATCCGCAGCTGGTCATGCAGGAGCACATAGAGCGTCCTGTCACCGTCGCGCAGCTGCCGCAGCTGCACGGCAATTGCCGCCGGATCCGTCAGTGCAAGCGCATTCGATGCGTGCGCCATTCGCTCGTGCGTCAAGCGCATGGCGCTGCTGGTGCTGGCGGCTACAATGAAGTTGTGCAGCCGCGACCGTTCCACCTCTGAAATGCGGAGAAACCGCAGACCGGCGGAAGAGCTGCCGGAGAGGTTCTCGCCCACAACGTAGACCACGGTAGCAGCGGCGGTGACGGTGCGGCCGGCGGTGCCAAGCAGAAACGTGATGTCCACCGTCTGGCCCACCGAAAGCTCGCCGTGATAGTGGAGCAGCAACCCTTCCGTTGAGATGTCTGCAATACGTATGGCTTCCGCGTGCGTGCCCCGTAGCGACACCGACCGGATATCGCATTCGGTGCGTGGAATGGTGCGTTCCTCGTGCGTCTGGTCGTCTTCCTGGATCCGGTCGTGCTTGAGCGCTCGGACATACTGCTGTATCAGCAGGATCTGCTCGTCGGCCTCAAACTCGAATTCCAGTCCAAGCCTATACCGGCCACGCCGCGTGTCATCCGGCTCGCTTCGGGCAAGCCGTACGGGGATGCGCAACGGTTTCTCCGACTGCGGAAGCGAGAAGGTAATGCTGAGAACGCGGTTGTCCGTCTCCGGGACCGTAACGACAATCTGCATCCCCGTACGGCTGATATCAATCGCCTGGCCCTCAAAGTACCTGCCGGCGGCGTTGATCCGGACCGTGCCCTGGTGAGACATCCGCACATTTCGGCGCTTCTCTGACATGCGATCCCCGGCGAAGGTATACCATGATCACGAAGCGCTGCAAAGCAAAAACCCCGTGCGGGCGCACGACATTTCAGTTCAGGAAGTAGTAAGTCCATTGAGGGAATATGCATATGGTGCCATTCTGACAGTAGGTATGACTGCCGGTCCGGAGGTGCCCTATGAGTTCGTCCCCGTCTCTCGCAGCGCTGCGCGAGCAACGTTCCACCCTGCTCGCCGACATCGCTGCAATCGAAGAGTTCCGTCCCGGGTCTCTGGTCGGGCGCTACCGCAAGTGTGGGAAACCCACCTGTCATTGCGCCCGTGAGGGTGATCCTGGACACGGGCCAAGCTGGTCGTTGACCCGCGCAGTGAAAGGGAAAACCGTGACCAAGATCATTCCCGTCGACTTGGTCGAAGCGACGCAGGAGCATATTGAGCGCTACCGGCAGCTGCAGCGACTGTGGCGCGAGTACACCGAGCTCAATGTGAGGATCTGCGATGCGTTACTGGAGGAGGGACACGGCGAGTCCGACAACCCCGAGGGGGCTGAAAAAGGGGGCTCTCCACCGAACTCGGGCAGCAGAAAAAAACGAGCTCACCACGCTTGTAAGCCATTTGGCCGGGGAGCAGGCGCTGCGCTTGGAGGCCCTTGAGCTCAACGTTCGCTCTGCGGCTCTCGGTATCGCGCCACGGGTGCTTGAGGCGGCGCTCAATGGCGACCATCGCGATTACCGAGGTCCGGCGGTCCTGTGCGCTTGCGGGGAGGTGGCCCGCTACGCCGGAAGACGAGCGAGAACGATCATCACCGTGCTCGGTCCGCTACAGCTGCAGCGCGCCTACTACCATTGCAGTGCGTGCGGCCACGGATTCTTCCCTCGCGATGAGGCTCTGCGCATCGGCAGTAGTTCACTTTCCGAGGGGGTGCCACGCATGGTTGGCACGACCGCCTCGCTGGTAAGCTTCGCTGAGACTGAGGAGTTGTTGGCCACTCTCGCCGGAGTAGCGGTTGGAGCGAAGCAGGTCGAACGGGCTGCAGAAGCGCTGGGACGAGAGATCGATGCCGACGAGCGTGCGGTGGTAGGTTCCGGTGTACCGATCAGCACCACGATGTACCTCGGGATCGACGGCACGGGCTTGCCCATGCGAGGCAGCGAGCTTGCCGGGCAGGCAGGCAAGCAACCCGACGGAACGGCGAAGACCCGTGAGGCGAAGCTCGTGACCATCTGGAGCGCCGATGGGCGCGACACCGACGGAACACCAGTACGCACGCCCGGATCGGTGAGCTACAACGCGGCGATCGAAAGCGCGGCAACCTCGGATACCGCGGATCAGATCAGCGAGTTCGCCGCTCGCGTGGAGCGCGAGGCGAGTCGACGCGGATTCAACGCCGCCAAGCGGCGGGTGATCATCGGCGACGGCGCGCGCTGGATATGGAACATCGCCGATGAGCTGTATCCCCGTGCGATTCAGATTATCGACATGTATCACGCGAAGGGGACCCTCGCACAGCTTGCCAAGGATCTCTTCGGTCCGCAGGGCGAACAAACCGAACAGTGGGGCAAGGCTCGTCGCGACGAGCTCGAGAGTGGTGACATACAGGCGATCCTGCGAGCGATCGCCCCGTACGTGAAAACATCGAAGGAAGCGCGCACCTGTGGAGCGTACCTGCTGGCCAACCGCCATCGACTCGACTACCCTCGATTCAGGCGCATGGGCCTTTGTACCTCAAGTGGCGTCGTTGAGGCCGGTTGCAAGCTCGCCGTCGGTACCCGGCTCAAGCGAGCCGGCATGCATTGGACCGTCGGCGGGGCGAACGCTATCATGGCCCTCAGGGCGTGCAGGCTCAGCGGTCGCTACGA
>CAYTGY010000059.1:0-14021 GCA_964437265.1 uncultured Spirochaetaceae bacterium
AAACGATTGCTGTGTTGAGCGCTCGGATTGCGGGTGGGAACGGCGAACGTTTACGTTGTAGAGGACTCTTTTGCTTTCGTGGCGGACATATCCGGCGGCCTTCACGTCATCGACATCAGCACTCCCGCTGATCCGCAACCCGAAGGAATCTGTACGACATCCGGCTCCTTCGCCGTTGATGTCACCGGGTCTTTCGCCTATACAACCGACGGCTCCGAGGTTGTGGCGGTTGTCGACATCTCCGATCCAACTACACCTACACTTGTGGGCTCTTCGGCCGCATCCGGTACGGTCGACGGGCTGGCGGTGGACGGCTCGTACGCCTATGCGGTGGAGGGGGGCAATGGCCTACAGATCTTCGATATCGCCGAACCAACCAGCCCGGTTCTATCCGGGGCTTGTGATACCTCCGGACTTGCGGGCCACGTTGCAGTAGCCGACTCCTACGCCTACGTTGCCGACTGGGATTCAGGCCTCAAGGTCATCGACATCACAGATCCGAGTTCTCCGTTCGTCGCGGGAACGCTGGAGACGTCCACATTTGGAGCGATTGACGTTGCGGTGGCCGGCACGTATGCGTATCTGGGTGACGATTCCGATGGTCTGAAGGTGATCGACGTATCTATACCGGACGATCCGACGCTTGTAGGAACCTGCGAGACGACCGGCTCCTACGGCGTTGTCACCGTTGCCGGCTCCTTTGCCTACGTGTGCGAGGGCGGATCAAACCTGCACATCATCGATATCTCCGACCCAACCGCAGCAACCAGGGTTGGATCGTATGACTCGGCCGGCGCTATCTACGACGTGGTGGTCGTCGGCGCGACTGCCTATCTTGCGCAGGGAGATGCGGGGCTGGTGTTCTTGGATGTAGGGGATCCCACCGCTCCCACAAAGGTAGGCGATTTCCGCGACACTTCCGGTTCGGCCTACGGTGTAGCGGTCTCAGGCTCGTACGCCTATATAGCTGACTACAACGCTGGCTTGCAGGTCATTGATCTCACCGATCCCGCCGCCTCACCGGTAACATGCGGTACCTCCGGATGGGCATACGGCGTTGCGGTGGTCGGTTCGCACGCGTACGTGGCAAACGGCGGCACCGGACTGGTTGTGATCGACATCGCCGATCCGACCGCCCCGGTCGTTGTGGGAGACGTCGACACCACCGGGACGGCCCAAGACGTCGTGATAGCCGGTTCCTACGCCTACGTTGCCGATATGTCCTCCGGGTTACAGATCATAGAGCTCTGGGCGGAGCCATGAAGAGAGTGTGGGTCCGGTTTCTGGTTGCCGCCGTCAGTACGGTGTTGCTGATGACCTCCTGCCCCAACCCAATCCCCACCACACTGGCGAACCAGGTCTCCGATGAGACCGGGCCGGTGATTGCCATCACCAGCCCTGCGGAACGGGATGAGTACGGTACCATTGTCCAGATGACCGGCACGGTCACCGACGGCGACCCACCGGCGGCTGCGAATGTCACGTCGTGCAGGTACGAAGTCCGAGGGACGTCGGTGTCCGGGGCATTCACACCGGCGGATGACGGCACGTTCTCCGTTCTCTTTGCAACCCGAGCAACCGACGGCGCGCGCTTGATGGACGGGACCGTAACGCTCGAAGTGTCCGCCGTCGACTGGAACGGGAACGTCTCAGCTGAGACGGTGGAGCTGGTGCCGGCGTCCACCGGTGACGTGACCGGCTTTGGCGTCACCCCGTCCAACGGCAGTGCGGTGATCGAGTGGGATCCGGTGCCGGGCGCGGAGAGTTACGATCTGATCGAGTACAAGTACGGGTTGAGCCGGACCGGTGTGACGAGCCCGTACGAGTGGACCGGTTTGACCAACGGGGAGGTGTATCGCTTCCAGGTCCGTGCCAACACTCCGGATGAACTCGGCCCGGACGCGTACTCCAACACGGTTGAGAAGATGCCGCTGAGCCCGCGGAGCCTCGCGCCGTGGGTGCGAGAAGTTGGCTACGGGACCATCACCGTGGAGTGGTGGGAGAACCCGAATGTGGCGGAGTACACGGTGGAGCGAAGCACGGCTCCGGACGGCCCATGGGAAGTCCGACGCAACCTGGCCGCGAACCGGTTCACCGACGCCGATCTCGAGCACGATACCGAGTACTACTATCGGGTCAGGCCCGCTGCGTTCCCTGAGATCGCGAGCGACTACCAGACCGCGGTGCCGACTTTGGCGGCGGCGTGCGAATCATCAACGTTGCCGATCCCGAGAGTCCGGCGGAAGACGGCTTCCTGGATCCGGCGAATCCGGTGGTCACTTCCTACGGGTTAGTTGCAGCGGGGCAGTACGCATACTCGGCGGACGTGGAGGGTTACTTCGGGATTGCATCGATCGCCAATCGGGCTGCACCCACCGTGATCGAGATGCTCGCAGCACCAACCTATGCGCGCGACCTTGCGTTGCGAGGTGCCTATGCGTACGTCGCAGACCAGTCCGGACTTACCGTCGTTCGATTGGGAGGGGCGCCATGAAGGTACACCATCATGCAGGTTCCCCGCGTCGCCGGTTCACCGCTGCGGTGGTGGCGGCCCTCATCGCGGCGCTCTTCACTGCCTGCCCCAACCCCATCCCCACCACGCTCGCGAGTCAGGTGAGCGATGAGACCGGGCCGGTGATCACCATAGCCGCTCCCGAAGAGGGCGCGGTCTATCAGTCTACGGTGACCGTCACCGGAACCGCGGAAGACGGCGATGCCGGAGCGGCCGGCGGTGCCGTTACCATCTCCTCAGTTTCGCTGTCCGTTCCCGCCGCTGAGATCAGCAGGGATGTGGAACTGGCCGATGACGGAGCGTTCTCCACGCAGTTCAGCACTGCCGGACTCTCCTCCACGGTAACCTTCACCGTGACCGCCACCGACTGGAACGGCAACGTGACGGCTGTGAGCCGGTCGCTCGAAAACGACCTCGTCGGACCGCACATCGTGATCAGTGAGCCCGCCGATTGCAGCGCCTACGCCACGGTGGTTCGCGTGAGCGGGCGCATCACGGACGCTCACGGGGAGACCACCACCGGTGAGGTTGCCTCCGCGGAATATGAGGTGCCGGGGACGGCTCAGCGATTCTCGACGGTACGGCGACCATCAGGGTGAGCGCGACGGCAACACCGCCTCGACGGTCTGCCCTCTCGAAGACGAGATCAAACAGAGTCGATTCTTCGTTCTCTAGATACCGCCTCAGGGCGTACGAGCAGAGATCCGCGATCTGCACCATAGACGTCAGCTCGCTGTGACATCGTTTCGGAGTTGTACTACACTTGTTTCAGCGTCTGGGATGAGTCGCCAAGCGTCTCGTCTGGGGCTTTCAGCCCTATAGCCCAGTCGCTTTTCTTCTGAACAGGAACTGGCTGGGTGTATCTCTGCTACATCGACGAGGCCGGCACGCCGGAGGTTCCTGGGAACACGTCGCACTACGTTCTCGCCGGCATTCGAAACGAAATCGTGCCTCACGTAAGGATCTAGTCGAAACTCGACCCGTTTGGGGGTTGGAAGGAGTTGCTCTTGCGATGAAGGAACGACACGCGGTGGTCAAGGATATGGCAAAGCGGTACCGAAGGGCCGGCAGGAGGGAACGCGGCCGGTTGCTGGACGATGTGATGCGACTGACCGGCTACACGAGGGCATACACCGCGCTGCTGTTGCGCGGCTACGCGAAGGGTACCGTCTACGGTCCGAAGGGAGTACTGCTGAAGCGTTCGGTGAAACGCACTCGCAATCGTGTGCCGGTCTACGGGACAGGGGTACATGCGGCGTTGAAGAAGATCTGGACACCGCGTGGGTTACCGACATCACCTACAGTGCCGCACGTGGGAAGGCTGGCTCTACCTTGCGGTGATCATGGACCTTGCTTCCCGGCGGATCATCGGGTGGTCAATGCAGCGCACGGTCCATTGCGATCTGGTTATCCAGGCGCTTCTGTCTGCTGCGTGGCGCAGACGCCGGAGCACGAGGTCATCATCCACTCGGACCAGGGATCGCAATCCGCCAGCGATGATTGGATCCGTTTCTGTGATGAGCACAACCTCGTGCGCAGCATGAGCCGTCGCGGCAACGCGTACGACAACGTCGCTATGGAATCGTTCTTCGCAAGCCTGAAGAAGGAGCGCGTCAGACGACGGACATACCGGGCGATTGCAGAAGCTCGGGCCGATGTCTTCGACCACATCGAGATGTTCTACAACCGAAAGCGGCGCCATGACCACCTCGGCGGAATCTCTCCGGTGGAGTTCGAACGGAAGAAACTGGTAGCTTAAGCGTGTCCTCGAAACTCGGGGAATTCCATCAGCCAAGCGCGGTGATCTTGCCGACGGTCAAGCGAGCGCAAGGCATGGCGGAGAGTACATGAGTCGCCATCGGCGCCACACGACGTGATCCCGATAGCTATGGCGTACCTCGTCAGCGAAGCGACACTGTTCAGGCCGGTTTTGGCCATGATGGCACTGCGATGCGTTTCGATTGTCTTTGCACTTATGCAAAGGGACGACGCGGCCTCCCTCGTTGTTGCCCCTGATGCGATGAGTTGTAGCACCTCCGCTTCCCGAGGGGTCAGTTCGGCCTGGTCGTCTTGCGCCGACCCCGGGGCGAGACCACCAAGGCCCAAGGCTATTGTGGAAGCGATACTCGGACAGAACCAGGACTGGCCAGACATGAGCGTGTCGATGACTTCCAGAAGGTCCGCGCAGCAGACGTTGCGGGAATCCACAATGCCAGCCACTCCTACCGACAAGAAGGAGCCTACCAGCACCCGATCGGCACTCCCCGCTGTCACCAGTACACGCGTTCCCGGCGCCGATTCCCGGATGTCGTTCGCGAGGTATAGGCTCTCGCCGCATGGCAGATTCGTCCCCAAGAGAACGATTGAGACAGCTCCGGCCAAAAGCTTGTCTATGGCCTCGTCACGGCCCTTGGCACGCCAGCAAACGCTGACTCTTCCCGAATTCGCCAGTACGGTCTCGAGTGCCTCGAGGTACAGCTGATTGGAGTCGACAAGAGCGATACTGCCCATCTGGTCCTCCGGTGCCTGGCGCCATCACGCAGATCCTCGTGAGGAATCAACACACTCTCCCCGGCGGCCTGGCAAGACAGCAGAAGGGCCTCGTGAGCCACGTGGCTCATGCGATCGCGCGCCATCTAGCCGCTGTGTGGGAGCCCGTAGTGACTCTACCGCACAACGCGCCTGCCACACCGGCACCACAATGTCAGTTTAGACGAATTTATACACTCTTGTCAATGGAGGGCGAGAATTGCTCCTGTGGAATTTGCAGTCGCCGGCCATAGCTTTGCAGCGAAGTGCGGGAGCTGATGGCGTTTCGACCAGCCGATGCTCACTCGCATATCCAGCAACCGGCAGCTCGATTCCGACGGACGAGTCCCCTGGAGGGTTCCGGCTACGTGGATCTCGGAACGCGATGAGGAGACGTTTTGCACACAGTATGAACGATTCTTGATTCGCCGCATCGATCACCGTGAATCTACGATGTCGAGAACGATACATAGGAGACTCGTTTGTCGTGAGAGACTTTGGTACGTACCACTGGTCGTCTTTCTTGGCACCCGGCTATACGGTATGCGGCGTTGTTGCTCTGATGTGCTGGTCGCCGGGTGAGATCCTATGTTCCATCAGGGCAGCCGAACTGGCCAAAGGTGCGCTGGGAGTCGTGGCGATATCGATCACGGCGTACGTTCTCGGGGCATTGAACGGCCCCGGGTTTTCCGGAGACCTGTTTAGTTGAGTCCGGCCGCTACAGCCGGAGCTTCCACACCATCATAGTACGCCTGCTCAAACTCCACCGGAGAGATATCTCCGATCGGTCCGAGCCGTCGCCGGTTGTTGAGTCAGTCGACCCGCTCGAGTGTGGCGTACTCCACGGCTTCGAGATTCCGCCACGGACCGCGCGGTCGGATCACCTCCGCCTTGCACAGCCCGCTGATCGATTCAGCCATCGCCTTGTCGTAGGAGTCGCCGACGCTTCCCACCGATGGTTGAATGCCTTCTTCCAGCAGTCGGTCAGTGTAGCGAATCGCAAGATATTGACTTCTGCTGTTGCTATGGTGGACCAGTGCGTCATTGTGCTCTCTGGCCCACAGCGCCTGTTCCAGAGCGTCGAGCGTGAGTTCACCGCTCATCGAGGAGGAGACACGCTAGCCGACGATCATCCGCGAGAACACATCGATCACGAACGCCACGTAGACCCAGCCGGTCCATGCGGCGACGTAGGTGAAGCCCGCGATCCGCAGCTGGTTGTGCCGTGTCGCGACAAACCGGTGATTCACCAGGTCAAGCGGCCGTTCGTCCGTGGCTCGCGCAACCGTGGTGATGGGGCTCTTCCTGCCCCTCACAACGCCCCTGAGGCCAATCTGATGCATCAGACGCGCCACGGTGCTGCGGGCGACCGTGAAGCCTTCCTGTTTCAGCTGCAGCCACACCTTGCGCGCACCATACGAGTTGTGGTTCTCCTCCCACACCCACGCCCTTCATCTAGAAGCTGGCGTGCCCAACGGTAGATAACTCCGTTTTCGGTACCCAGCTCCGCCTCGATCTGATTCCCGGACTTGCCGCCGGTGTTCAGCAACTCAACGGCCTGCTCCATGAACTCACGTGAGGAGACCTTCCTCTTGTCTGCCATGTCGTTTTCCTTTCCCCGTCCTTGCTACAGGACTGCTTAACTCCGTGTCCACTGAATCGGGGAAGGTCGACTGAATCACAGACCTGTAGTGGACTCAGACAATCCCTGACGGAGCGTCGGCGATCACCTACTGCAGATTCAGGATGTTCCCCATGCCAACGCCAACCGACGCGTGGTAGAGTCAATACAAACCGTGGTCGCTGACGACTGCGGCAGGGCGCAAGCGCGGGCTGCCAGGAGGAGAGGGATGAAGAGAGCATTCGGGATAGTCGGGGTCGTCGTGCTGTTGCTGTTTGTAGCGCAGTCACTCGCTGCGGACTACATCATCCAGTGCAGCGATCAAGCCTGCGGTACCTACCTCGGGAAGCTAGTGACCGTGGTGCCGATCTGCAATGATGGGTACCACTGCTATCAGCAGGGCTCCACGCCGCACTGGCATATGAAGTGGACATGCAGAAGGTGGTTGTGCTCGGGGTCTGAGCGTCTTCAGGACGACGGCTACACCGAGTACTGCGGGACGTTTTGCTAGCGCACAGCCATCGAATCGACAAGGACCTGGTAGGCTACCATGAACCAGGGCCTGTCTTGGAGGCAGGAGATGAAGAAGTCAGCTCTGATTCTAGTGCTACTCGTTGTAGCCGTCGCGGCCGGAGTCGCTTGGACTCCGCCATGCACGTGGGACCTCGCGTGCGGTCCGTTCATCGGTAACGTGTACTACTATCTCTATACGTGCAACTACCCTGGGTGTTCTGGTGAACCGAACCTGCCACACGTGTGTCAGACATGGAAGTGCAAGCGCTTTGACTGTGGTTCGTACGAGGTGCTTTCTCACTACGACTATTGGATCACCTGTGTCGACGACTGCTAACAGCTATTCGCGTTGAGCCAAGTCATCACACTGTAGTCGCGAGGCAGCATAGCGGAGAGGAGTCGTGATGAAGAAGCAGACTGTGATACTGGCGGGCCTTGCTGTTGTACTGCTTGCGGCTGCGGTTGTTGCGCGGTTCATACTTGGCCGTTCAGCGGGAGAACCGGAGCAGCCGGAAATGACACTTATGTGTTCGCTGGACGAGACGTTCTCAAGTCAGCGCCAGGGAGTGTCCGCGGGTACGGAGGTCCGCTTTCCAGATCGGGCCACCGGCGCGGACGGTCGACCCGTAGATCTGGGTATGCTTGATCCGTCAGTGACCCTCGTGCACTTTGTCGGAAGCACGTGCGAGTCCTGTCCCTTCGGACTGTGGCGGGAGCCGCTACTGGCGCAGTTGCTGGAAACGCATCGCGGGCAACTGCGAGTGATTGTGTGTTTCACGGAGGACACTGCCGCCCTCAACACTCTTGGGCAATTCGCGTCGCCGGAAGTGATCACGTTGCGAGATGCTCGCCTGCAGGCGGCGTTCGATGTGGACCGAGCAGGGACGTTTCTCGTCGATCTGGACTCAGTGGTTGTCCATCGAGCGCTCTTCATCCGCACGACGTGGGAAAGAGACATGGAGGTGTTCGGCAGCTACCTCGACAGCGGGGCACTACCGCCGGAGCCAATGAGGGCGGAGGTACTTGTGGCGGGTGTGCCGGTTCCGCCCACGGTCTTTGCAGATCCCAGTGGACGCGAAATCCCCGTTCGCTCCATCTTGTCAAACGACGCCCCGACACTTCTATGGATTACGGGATACGGCTGCGAACCCTGCGACGCGTCCTATGAGGCGTTCGCTGCATTGCAGCGCGAACGCCCGGCAACGCGCCAAGTAATCCTCACTCAGCCGTCGACGGACGAAGCTCGCGCCAGCGACGCGCTGCTGGAAGCGCTTATCGGCAGGCCACTCCCAGGCGCATCACTGACCGAATCGGTCGCTCCAGAGTCCCTCGACCAGTTTCATGCTGAGTTCATTGCTCATCTACACGACTTCGGCATAGATAGCGCGCCTGTGTACTACGACCTCACGACTCAGATGGCGATCAAGTGGGGAATGCGCCAGGTCCCGTCGGTGGTAGTCGTGGCACCAGACGGAGTTGTCGTGGAAGCTCTTGCCTGTGGCCGTGGCTACTCGCCGTCCGGACCCAACGGACTCGCAGTCGTCCAGTCGCTCTTGGACTGATGTCGGTGGATTGGCGATGCCCACTCGCGCGTGGTGTAGTTGCCACGTGCCTGGCGATTAGCGTGTTCTTTGCGATAGTCGTCGTGGCCATGGCGGCGCCCAGTGTGCTCGCGGAGGCTGAAGTGACCTTAGGCGTGTTTCTGTACTGCCCCGAAGATCTCGAATCGACGGTTGAGCCACTAAGGCGACAGGCGTCAGCTGCGGGACTCCGCTTTGTGCTCTTGTCTGCAGATGACGAGTCTTCCTCACGCTTCGCGGACCCGGGTGAACGCGACCTGACACGCCAGATGCGACTCGACGTCTCGCCGACGGTGGTATTCGTCGCTGACGGCATGGTCACCGCTCGGTTTGATGCATTCGGACGCTCCGACATACCGCGAATTCAGGCCGCTATGACCTACTTTGCTGACGGATATCCGGTGCCGCCGGATCTGGGGTCCCATGATCTCTTCCTTGGCATATCGCTTAGTGTGATAGCGTCATCCGCGAAACCATCCGCTCTCTGCTGCGATAGAATCTCATCCACCACTTCTCAGCCGTCTCTGGTTGTCTTTCTGCCGTACGCCGAACCGGCCGACGGCCATGCAAAGAAGCTGTATGACTCGATTGCGGCGGCATGTGTTGCCTGTGCTCGCCAGATCGACGTGACCTTTGCCTTCGTCGATACGAGACCATATCGCTACGGCGTAGTACAATACTGTACGAGTGTCGACTGGGGGGCGTACTGGATGGCGAGACCAGGCGGAGACTTCGGCGTACACTCTGATTGTACTCGAGCAGAAACGGAGTTTGCCTTGGCATACGATGTTCTTTCCGGCCCGCCGAGTAGCGTTGTCCTTGTCGATAAAATCGACCCGCTATACGTAGTATTCGGATGTCCGAACCTACCATCCGTTTTTCTGTTCGACGAGCAAGGCATCCTGACGTACTACGTCGATGTCCCTCGGTGTTTCCTTGATTCCGAGCTGCTATTCGAAGGCCTGCGCGATGCGCTCTGGGGATTCTGCGACACATGAGTTGGGACATTCGGCTGATGTCGGTACTGCTGTCGTTCGTCCTTGCGGCCGTCGCTACTTTGGTCGTCACAGACGCGATTGGTATCGCCGCTGAGAGCGACCGAATCGACGAGATGATCTCGCCCGACGTGTTCAGCTTGACGGAACCGGACGGTCGCCCGATAGGTGAAGAAGACCTTGAGACGGTCCGCGCTATGCCTGGTGTAGCCGACGCAGCAGGACAGTACCCCTTGGAGATCCTGCTGCTTCAGACCTCCCCGTACCGTTTTCACATCGCACCAGTCACCGCGGGTTACCTCTCCATCCGAGGTCTGCGGCTGCGAGTGGGGCGCGAAGCTATCTCCGACGACGAGTGCGTCCTGGGCTTCGAGACTGCGCGCGAACTACTGGGACGTGATTCCACGGACGACGACGCAATCGGAGCAGTAGTCAGTGTGGGTGCCTCCCTTCAGTATCGGGTGGTCGGAATCCTGGATGCAGTGCCCGACTATCGACGCATCGACACCATCTATGACTACTACCTGTTTTCGACCGTCCCGCCTGACGGTCGGCGTTCGTCCGAGCTGGATATGATCTGGTTCCGCGCCGATGACGTTGAGGCCGCTCGCAGTGCTATTGACCAATCGCCAGCGCTCCGGGCCTTGGCCTTGCGGGATCACAGGAGCTACTTCTTCTTTGGCTGGAGGCTGCGTTCCGTGATCTACTTTGCGGTATACGCCATGGTTGCAGTCTTGTGCATTGTGTACGCTGCCAACTACGTCGCTTTGTCACTGGTTAGTGTCGAGCGGAGACACCGGGAGGTACTGATCCGACGCGCCCTTGGAGCGACTAGGGGACGGATCGCGATCGCCACGGGATTGGCTACTGCTCCCTGGACGATTGTGGGATGCTCGATTGCGTACACTGCAGTCAGCCTCGCGTCAGCCACAACGCCCCCGGTGGTTGCCAGCGCCGTCGCGACAGGTATCCCGCTTGTCCTGTCCTTCGGAGTCGGTTTGCTGGTTTCGTGGGTGACGGCACGTCAGGTTGCGACAGCTACCTCGTTCGCCCGATCTCACAGCGGTCGCCACATGGGGCACATGGGAACGGCGGCCGGAGTCGCGCTTTCCATTTGTACGGCGTTGGCTATCAGTTCGATTGTGTTGGTCGAGTCAGTCGCTCGCGGTACCGTGGTGCCGATGCGTAAGTACCTAGACGAGTACAGCTCCGTGTTCGTCGTTGACCCCGAGTCGGCCGCGTTACCTGCGCTACTCCCACCACCACCGTTGGCCGTTGCGGATGCCGGCGCGCTTGCTCGCGACGTACTGAACCTGGACAGCGCCTCAGCGTTTGTCGCGCGGCGCCGGCGCTTGGTGCCTGCACAAGTCGACGTAGTAGTCGTGGCGAGCGAGGCGGGCTTCCTTCGTGTCAATGGAGTGCCCGTGGAAGGACGCGACCTGACGGAGCAAGATGTGGCGGCTGGTTCGAGTGTGGCTGTGGTCGGGGCAGGCCTTGCAGAAAGCTTGGGACTCGATGTTGACCAGACTATCGAACTGTGGCCGGACGGCGAGTTCTCCATCGTAGGTCGCATCAGGGAGACCACCAACACCGACGTGGACACGCGGGTTGTGGTGCCGATAACAGCGATTGAGGAACCAACATCCTTGACACATGTCTCCCTGATGGTGCGCGGGCGAGGCGATGAGACAGCGGTCGCGGAACTTGAGGACGACGTCAGGTCCTACTTCGGGTCGAAATACGCAGGATATGCGTCTGTGGCGATTACCAATAGAGCGAGAAGTCTGCGAAGTGATGTGTACTCGACATTGGTTCGGTGGGAAGATCGAATCCGTCAAACCGCGATGTCGGTGTTCTTCCTAGGACTGGTCGGATCGCTACTGCTTTCGACCATGCAGGTCATGAACGACACGTACTACCTGTCAATAATGAGGTGCTTCGGGGCACGTCGTTGGCAGGTGTTTGCCCACATCGCTGTGGGGCAGTGTGCCCGGCAGTTGGTCGGTTCTGCCGCCGCAGTCGCGCTGCTCTTCTTGGTGGGAAGCACTACTCAGTTCTGGGTGCCCGCGGTGCAGTCTGTGCTGTCGTTTCGGGTCTCCATCGACTTCACGACAGGAATCCTCGTTCTTGGCACACTGACGGCGACGACCCTATCGGTGTCTGCCATTCCATCGCTACGTGCGGCACTGGTCGATCCTGCGGTCGCGCTGAGAAGGTTCGAGTGAAGCGTATGATTCAGTTGCGGGATGTTAGTCGTTCGTTTCGTCAGAGTAGACGGCGGACTGTGCGAGCGCTCTATGATGTATCGTTGACCGTCGACATGGGCGACTACATCGCAGTGTCCGGCACCTCAGGTTCGGGTAAGTCTACCCTGCTGTCTGTGATTGGTCTCTTGCTGCGGCCTTCACGCGGCAGCGTGATCGTGGACGATGTCGACGTGGCGTCGATGCGCGATGTCGACCTGACGAACCTGCGAAGCCGCAAGTTCGGATTTGTGTTTCAGTCACACAACCTCCTGCCCGGGATTTCCGTGGTCGACAACGTGGCCTTGCCGCTGAAGTATGCCGGCATTGCTCGTCGCGAGCGAACGCGGCGTGCCCACGAGTTGCTGACAATGCTTGGCTTGCGGCATTTGGCCAGCGAATCGCCCGGCGCATTGTCAGGGGGGGAGCAGCAGCGCGTCGGCGTCGCCCGCGCTTTGGCCAACGAACACGAGTACATTCTAGCAGACGAGCCGACTGGGAGCGTCGACTCGGCTAATACCCGGTTGATCCTTGACTGTCTCGAACAGCTCAACTCGGACCGGAGCATTGGTATAGTGATAGTATCCCACGATGAATCCGTCGCTGCCCGGGCGCGTACTCGCTATGAGATGATCGATGGAGGCTTAAGCATCGTGCTATGAAAACTCGATTCATTGTGGCGGCAGCCGCGATGGTTCTCGCCGTGTGTGTCAGCGTGTTCTCGCGTCAGGTGCCCGGTGAACGTGTCATCGTGGACTTCTACGGGTCTCCAGGGTGCCCAACATGCGTGGCCGCCCTGGACTTCATTGGTAGTCTCTCCAACGAAGCATCGATTGATCTACGCTACCACAACACTGGGAGACGTGCCGAGTACGACAGGCTGCTTGCCACACTTGCGGCACACGGCATTGATCCGGAGACAGTGTTCAGTTCGCCCGTGATCTTCGTGGGGCAGGCGGCGCTTATCGGTTTTCATCGAGATGACATTGTCGCCGCTGTGCGCGGTTTCTCGCCCGACGCGCACGCGGCTATAGAAGCAGCGGTTCAGGAGGAGTTGCGATCTCGTGACCGGATCGTGCCGTCAGTACTCGTAGTCCTGTTCGCCGGACTCGTGGATGGCGTGAACCCTTGTGCCTTTGTGACGCTTATGTTTCTAGTCTCTCTCTATGTCACTGTGCGGCGGACAGCGGCGGGGCTGCTGCGACTCTGCGTTGGATTTGCCGTCGGGATTTCAGTGATGTACTTGGCCTTGGGACTAGTGATGTTCGAATTCGTCGACTACCTGACCTCGACTTCAAAAGTGCTGGCCTCGGTTCTGTATTCAGTCGGAGCGCCCGTGGCCTTGGTCTTTTGCGTGCTATCTTTTCGGGACGCCGTGGTGCTACGGCGTAGGGGTCAGCCGACGGTTGGTTTGGGCCGAGGACCTGTGTCGAGGATTCACATGAGGTTGCGAGAGGCGATCGAGCGTTCCCATGATGGCTTGATCGTCTCGGCTGGTATCGGTGCCGTCATCGGACTGATTGAATTCGCTTGCACCGGACAGGTCTACTTGCCTACCATCCTGTACCTGACGAGCGCACCGGGCGCAGGTATGGGGCCTTTCCTTCTGTTGATCGCGTACAATCTCGCTTTCGTGCTGCCACTCATCGTGTGTGGCTTTCTGGCCTCTCGCGGGTACGCACTAATCGCCAAGCAACGCCAGTTGGCAAGCAGGCGATCGATGTCTGTACTGAAGGCTGCTACCGGTACGCTGATGGGTCTGTTCTCCATCCTGCTCGCAGTAATGGCGTATCGATCGATCTGATACTGCTTCAGGAGTCGACGACGAGTCGGGGCGTGAATCGCAACTCGTTGACCCGTGGTGAGTGCTCCTTGAGGTATCGACCGTCGTCGCGAGAGTGGCGATGGGGGCAGCGGACAGGCAAGTCGTTTCTCTGTCTATACATACGACAACTCAGGAGTAAGCATTCGCCTCCCCCATGGGGCTGGACAACTTTTCTCGGATCGGTTACTGTTCCCTCGTGAGCA
>CAYTGY010000060.1:0-13977 GCA_964437265.1 uncultured Spirochaetaceae bacterium
GCGGCTCCTTCCAGTCTTCGTTGAGCGCTTCGACGACGATCTCGCGGAGCGCGGGGACAAAGTGCCGTATGTTTCTGTCGACAAACCGCGCGGCTTCGTTGGTCGGCCCCGTATTCGCGGGACCCGACAGACGCGCGACATACTTGGCGATGATCGCCGAACGCTCTTCGGCCGACCCACCGTCGATTGTCTTCTGGTCTCGCCTGGACGGCAAGTCTTCGATCAACGCCTCCGCCCTGGCACGAGTCTCGTATTCGCCTTCCGGGTCCGACCCCGGTCCGTAGTACCCGCAGACTCCCATTCGCGGAGAGTTGGTCAGCGGCGCGAGCCACTCGGTGTCCGGATCCTCGGTCTGCAGGCATGTCTCGCAGAAAAACGGGTCGTCCCAGTCTTCGTAACGATCGATCGCGATCGCCTCTGCTCCGCAGGAACACGCGATCGGCGGCGGATCGTTGCGCGCGGCGAGTACGATGCCGGGGCCGGAGTCCGCGTGTTCGACCGGCGCGAGGAATCGGATGCGCAGGTCGGTCGGCGAGCCCATGTCGTACGTGTAGTGAAGAACAGCCGCATCGGGCAGCATCGAGAGCGCAACGTCGGTACTGCGTTCGCCGTGGAAGAGGTCTGGATCCGCGGTGAAGCTCGTCTCGCCCATACTGAAGGCGCTCATGTGGCCGCAGCACTCGAGCCAGATCTCGCGAAGGTAGGCGTCGAGATCCTCGAGCGTGGCACCCGGGCGGGCGAGCAGGTCGAGGCGGTAGTCGGCGCCGTGCGGATCGACGACCGACAGATGACTGAACACGGCGGTCTGCCCCTCGATCGCGGATCGCGCCTTGCATGCGGCAACATGTCGGGCGATACCGGCGTTCGCATAGTGCTTCCCGCAGAAACGACACGTCGATTGGGCCATGCTCGGATGGTATCAGGTCAAGTCGACTTCGTCATCAAGGAGCCTTGGCGACAAGGAGCGGGCGGTCAGCTTTGGTCATCCCGCTCCCCGGGCGGTTGAACGCGCGAACCTGCAGGGTTGCGCATCAGCACCCACAGGACAATCGCGACGGCAACCAGCGAGAGCGCGAACGAAATGCCCTCCGCGCGTGCCGAGAGATCGAGGAGCTCGCCGGTTGCGTTCCCGGCGAAGTGAAAGAGGATCGCCGCGAGGGTGCTTCCGCCGGTTGCAAGGAAGATCGCCGTGTAGAGCACCGGCTCGAAGAAGGTTCCACCGGCGAACAGCCAGAAACGCCGAGTGAGAAAGCCCACCTCCTCAGCCTGGTAGGTCCCCTCTATGAAGTAGAGCGGCACGTGCCAAAGCGTCCAGACCACCCCAATCACCAGGCTCGCGACCAGTACGCGTCGCCTCCCGGGTCGGGGTCCGAGCAGGCCGCCGAGCGCGTAGCCTCGCCACCCAATCTCTTCCGGAACGGGCCCGAAGGCGGCGACCCAGTAGCACGCCCAGGAAGAGGCGAAGGTGATGGCAAGAAACGGACCGGCCGCGCCGTGGGACCAGAGCGGACCGGGGTCGTGCTCCAAACTGCTGGTGGATTGCATGACCGGAGCATACACAATCGACCGGCGAGGCGACTACGCGAAGACCAAACTGCCCCCGGCCGATTTGTCAGTTTTCCGTTAATTCGTTCCCCGCTGCTTGTCTGAATCTCGGCGCCCCGGATACTGTTTGAGAATTCTCGACAACGGAGGGAGAGATGCGACGAGCATTGGGGATGGTGGTCTTGGCTGGGGCGCTTGCCTTGTCCGGGTGCATGCAGGGCGGACAGTTGAGCTACACCGAGCAAGACGATCTTGGAAACGACACCTATGAGGGGTCGGAGGTGACCAACATGGAAATCGGCTCCTCGCTGTTCGGCGGTGCCACCTGGGTCATCAACGGATCGTTTCGTGACGGCGATGATTGGGATCACTACGTGGTGTATCCAGTGGGGCAGCCAACGGTCGCTTTCGCCAGTGAGCACAACGGTGAGCCGCAGGAGTACGGCATCCCCATCAGTGTAGAGGAGTACGACGACACGGATACCCTGGTCAACAAAGAGCTCCTAAGCAACATTGACGGGTTCACCTTTGAGGCGGAACCGGATGGGAACTACTGGGTCATCGCCGTGTTCGCTGTTCCACAGATCGGATACGGCAGCGGAGAGTACACGGTTACGATGACGGCGCGGTAGCTATCAATCGATGCTCACGCGCGCTCCAGCCCGCGGCGCGTAGCGGCAGTTGAAGCACTCAGATAAGAAGTGAAGCAGGATTTCCGTTACTCCCGCGTAGAGATGCCGCCCGGTTGTGTTGTGAAGTACATCGAAAGTCCTTACAGTTGACGTGTCTCATCGGTGCAGAGTCCCCAGGGAGGCCGTCATGTCACAAGATTTCGTCACACAGACCATTTTGCTTGTTGAGGATGAAGCTCTCCTTGCCATGGGTACAAAGATGATCCTCGAGGATGCCGGGTACAATGTAGTTCATGTGTTGACCGGTGAGGCCGCCGTCCCGGCAGTCAACGCCGGGGATATCGATCTCATCCTTATGGACATCGATCTCGGCCGGAATCAGATGGACGGGACCGAAACGGCAGAGCTCATCCTCAGGGAGCATTCCATCCCCATCATATTCCACACGAGCCACTCGGAGCGTGAGATGGTGGAACGAGTGAAAGGAATTACTCGGTACGGGTATGTCCTCAAGAGCGCCGGTGAGTTCGTCCTTCTGGAAGCGATACAGATGGCGTTCGAGCTCTTCAGCGCGAATCAACAGATAGCAGAGAAGGAAGAGCGGTATCAGTACATGTTTGACTATAACCGCTCCAGCGTCGCCGTGCTGAAGGCAGTCGACAACGCTACCGACTTCATCTTTGTCGATTACAACCGAACGGCGGAGGTGGTTGATAGCATCTGGAAAGATGACGTCATTGGACGGCGGGTTACCGACGTGTTTCCGGGGGCGGAAGCTTTTGGGATCCTGGAGGTGTTTCGCGAAGTATGGAAGACCGGTGAATCAAAGACTCACACCGACGCCTTCTATCAGGACGAACGGCTAAGCGGGTGGCGGGAGAGTTTCGTCTACCGGATACCCTCGGGGGAAATCGTCTCCGTCTACCGGGACGTTACCGAGGAGAAGGAAACGGAAAACAAGCTTCAGATCGCCTCCCATGAACTGCAGTGCCTGTATCAGATATCCTGCCTCGTTGATACTGAAAGAACAACCCTCCCGGCTATCTTGCAAGGCACCGTTGACCTGCTTCCGCGCTACGTCGGCGAGGCGGGGAACATGCATATTCGCCTAACGGTAGACGGCACCGAGTATGTCACTGCCGATTTCCGGGAGTCGCAGCGGAAGGTACGGCTTCCGGTTTTCGTGCGCGGAAAAAAGGCGGGGCAACTGGAGATGTTCTGTAAGCAGCCGGATAGGGGATGCTTTGAGAAAGAGTTCCGCAACGGGTTCGATCTGTTCCTTGAGACCCTTACCGAACGTTTGGGCAAGATCGTAGAACGGTTTCGAGCCGTTGAAGAGCTGGAGGAAAGCAAAGAAGACTACCGGCATATTCTTGAATCGATTGGTGACGGGGTGATATCGACGGACACCAAGGGAAACATCGACCGGGCGAATCATGTTGCACGAGAACTGCTCGGATGTGCCGATGCCGATCTGGTGAATATACCCCTCTACGACGCATTCACCCTGCACGACAGCAGAGACGGCAGGCCGCTCTCGAATCCGGTGGAAGCCGTTCTGTCCACGGACGAGATCATCACCCTGTCCAATCATACACGGCTTGTCTCAAAATGGGGAAAGGAGCTCCAGATAGCGGACAGTGTCGCCCCCGTGCATGATGGAGCGGGCGAAACTCGGGGGGCCGTGTTGGTATTCCGGGATGAAACGGCCAAGTACGAACGGGAGAAGAGACTCCGGGAGAGCGAGGAGCGCTACAGGCGGCTCTTCGAGAACCTGTCGGAGGGGTTCATCCGCACAAATAGCCGCGGAGAGGCTGTTCTGGCCAATCAGGCGGCCGTGGAACTGTGCGGGTACGATTCGGTCGACGATCTTACCGGCCGCCCGATGAGCGATCTCTACGTCGACCCGAGAGAGAGAGCCACCCTCTTGACGCAGTTGAAAAGAGACGGACAGTTCCGGAACCGCGAGTTTCTGCTGAAGAAGAAGAACGGCGATACCATCTGGACGCTCAGCAATATCAGGGTGGTTCTTGACGAGAACGGGGACTTCCGCGGAACCGAGGCGCTTTTCCGTGATTACACCGACAAGAAAACGATGGAGCTGGAACGGGAGAAGCACGAACGATTCATAGACTCGATTCTCGACGCGATACAGGCCCCCGTCTCAGTCCATGACGGCGACTTGAATATCAAAAAGGCAAACAGGATCGTCCATGCGATGTATCCCGACAGGGAAGGAATCGTAGGGGAGAAGTGTTATGCGGCGTATTTTGGGAGAAGCGCACCCTGCGCGGAGTGTCCTGTCCTCAAAGCGTTCGCGACCAAGAAGGTGCACAGCTGCTTGAAGGAACTCCCCAGCACGGGTGAGGAGAAACAGTACTTCGAGTTGTTCGCCTATCCGATTATTGACGACCGCGGGAGCGTGGAATCGGTCGTGGAATACGCGCGAGATATCACGGAACTGAAGCGTAAGGAAGCGGATCTGGTTCGGACGAAAGAGCAGCTTCAGAAGATGCTCCAGGTCTTGCCTGAAGGCTTCGTGATGGTAAACGCCGAAGGCGAGATTACCTATGCAAACGAAGCCGCGGGCAGAATACTCGAAGTGTACAAGAACACGATAACCGGCAGCTACTACAACGACCGGAAGTGGAGGCAGATAGACGAGCAGGGGAATCCGTATCCTCTCGAGGAGCTGCCGTTGGCCCTCACCTTGCGGGACAGGAGAGAGGTGCACGATCTCGTACACGGCATTGTCGCCCCCGGTGGCGAAACGAAGTGGCTTTCGGTAAACTCGGCCCCTCTCCTCGATGAAGACGGAAAGCTAACGGGAGCGATCGCCAGCTTCAGAGACATTACCGAGCGGAGACAAGCGGAACAGACGCTGGAGACGGCGTTGGCCAAGAGCGAAGAGCTCAAGCGAATCGTCAATCGTTCTCCGGTGTGCGTCTTTGCCTGGAGAAACGAAAAAGGATGGCCCGTTGCATACGCATCTGAGAACGTCACGAACCTGGTAGGCTACGACGTCGATGATTTGACATCATCGAAGATCACTCACAGCGAATTGGTACACAGAGATGATCTTGCAAGAGTCGAGGCGGAGGTAGCCCGTAATCTGGCTATCGGGAGAAGCGAGTTCACCCAGGAATACCGGTTGATACACAAGGACGGTTCGGTCATATGGGTGGAGGACCGTACGTTTGTGGAGACAGATGCAGCGGATACCCGCGGTATGATTCACGGATTGGTCTGGGACATTTCGGAGCGGAAGAACGCCGAAGAGAGCGTACGGATACGGCAACAATACGAGAAAGCCATAGCGGCCGTGTCGAAGGCCTTGCTTACGGCGGACTCTGATGGTGACGCGATTCAAGAAGCGCTTACCTACTTGCGGGACGTGACGCAGGTTTCACGGACATACATATTTGAGAACTTCCATGATCCCGCCGACGGGCTGTGCATGCGCCAAACACACGAAGTGTGTGCCCCCGGTGTAGAGCTTGAGATCGACAATCCCGTACTGCACGTCGTGTATGAAAGCGGTTTCTCTCGCTGGCTGCACGTCCTTTCGGCAGGAAACGCGATCATGGGAAATGTCAGAGACTTTCCCAAAGGAGAACGGGAGATCCTTGAGTCACAGGGTATCGTATCGATGCTCGTTCTTCCCCTCTTTGTAAACGGCGAATGGAAGGGGTTCATTGGGTACGATGAAACGAAACGGGAGTATTCGTGGAGCAACAGTGAAGCCGCGTTGCTGCAAACGGCTTGTGATCTGATTGGTGGATGTCTCGGACGTATGGAATCAGAGAAAGCGATACAGCGGCAATTGCGGCAGAAGGAGCTGCTTATCCGGGAATCCCATCACCGGATAAAGAACAATCTCGCATCAATCGCCGGGCTCTTGAATCTCCAGAGAAGCGCGACAACCAGTAGCGAGGCGCGCACCGTCTTGACGCAAGCCGCCGGCCACGTGATGAGCATGAAGAAGCTTTACGACAAGATGCTCGCTTCCGACGATGTTCGCGTTGTTTCTTCCGCGCCCTATCTGAACGATTTGGTTGATTCGATTATACCGCTATTCTCCCATCACACGGCTGTGACCGTTGAAAAGCGGATTATCGACTTCACCCTTGATTCCAACAGACTGTTTTTGCTCGGGATAATCGTGAACGAGCTCATAACAAATTCCATGAAGTACGCGTTTGTCGGCCGTGAGGCAGGCACCATCCGAGTTGATTGCCAACAGACAGAAGACCGGGTACTCCTTGTTGTCCAAGACGATGGAATCGGGCTGCCGGAAGGGTTTCATGTTGAACCGGCTATCGGCTTGGGAAGCTCCCTGGTTATGATGCTCGGCGAACAGATGGGTGGATCCGTTGCATTCGAGAACGAAGACGGCACGAGAGTAACCGTGGAGTTTGTGGTGTAGTGCCGCTGAGAGACCTCCTTGCCGTGGTACACTGATGGATACGAACGGCGTTCAACGGACACGGGGAGGTCTCCTATGCGACGTGCTTCAGCACGATTTCTCGTAGCCGCAATCGTATTCCTGTGTTTCTCTACAGCCGGCAGGTACGTTTTCGCCGTAATGACCTATGGGAACTCTGCAGGAAAGGGACTGAAGAAGCTCGACGCTCTGCTCCGGTCAGGCGGCGGGAAGCTCTCCGCCGGATGTGCGCGAATCACTCCTGGAGGCGTTGTGTACGCGTCGAAGCAATGTCGTTGCCGGCATTCAGGACCGCCGGACCACGAACATCGACCGTGACTCGATGGTCCTCGGCTTCCTCCGCCACCAATCGGGGAAAATGCTGCCGGGGCTCTCCTACGATGCCGACAATGCGTGCACTCGGTGCGGAGTCTGCGCCCGAATCTGCCCGGTGGGCAACATCAGCATCACGGACGATGGGGCGGCGGTTGCGTCGGCTGCTTTGCCTGTCTCCACTGGTGTCCGCAACGAGCGACTCACCTGAGCTCCCACGACCTGCTGATCGATTACGCCTACCATCACCCCGATGTCTCGCCGACGGATATGACGGCAGCGGCAGGATAGGGACCTACCGGCACGCTACAGCCGGTAGGTCACGCCCGCGGTGAATCCGCTGTACTTCAACTGAGCCAACGCACGGTAGATGTCGCCACCGACACGGACGCCGAAACGATCGGCTACATCCCATTGAACGAAGCAGTTGAAGATCGTCATGTTCGGGGCCCTCACTCGAAACGCGTACGCCCATTTCGCTACCACCGAGCCGGAGCGAACGACCGCGAGAGGAAAGAGCCATGTCCCGCCGAAGCTGGCGCCATGAACGGGTTCCCCCACGGCGTCTGATACAAGCCACTCACGGTTCTGGAAGAGGTATCCAAACTCGACAGCGAACGCCGGATGCCACGCGCCGGCCGGGCCGCCCCACAAACGCATACGGAGATCGCTCTGAATGATGAACGGCGGCCCGACCGGGAGCACCGTAACGGTCCCAATCACGCCCATCCGTTCATGGAGCCGACCCGTTGCGCGTAGCTGTCCACCCCAGATGGAAGACTCATTGGAGGTGGAAAGCTGGACGAGGTTTGCTTCGACGATGGTTCCGGGCCGACTGCGATCAGGCTGGGCGTCCAGTCCCGCGACCACAACCAGAGCGAGGACCATGAGCGGGACTTGTCGCACCGATCTGCCCATCGATCCTCTGCCCACGAGCGGGATTGTATGCCGTACTGCCCGCGCGTTGCAAGCGAACGCAACCGTTTTCGGAACCCGGCCGAACTCGATTGGGCCCGCAAAATGGAACCATGAGGTGCCGGAGACCTCCTATCTCCCCACCCGCGATCCAGGTGTTCAACACAGTAGTCGTTTATGCCACTCCCGCGGGGCGATCTTCCAGGCAGAGGCACCGAAACCGAGTAGCGCGAGCAACCGATCGCCAGGGTAGCCGAGGGGAGCAGTTGTTCCGCTACGCAGGGCTCGAGACGTAGGCGCTTATTGCGCTCCATACTCAAAGTACGCGAAGTCCGCAACGGCGCGGCGATAGGCAAGGTCCTGGCAGCACATCCCCACAAAGGCGCCGGTGAAACCAAGCGTGCCGTAGTCGTCCGATAGGATGCTTGCATCAAAGGTCGTCCCAACCGGATGCCAACCGGAATCGGTAGCATCATACAGGAAGCAAACGTCGCTGTTGCGAACCTCTACCGCGAGCTTGACACCTGGCCGGTCCAGAAGCACCTCGTCGCGTCCCAACGGCATCGAGAACTCCCCGTCGTCACAAACGAGAATCCCCAACACCAGCGAACCACGATGCTCGTCGAACGATACTCGCAGGTAGTATTGGTTCTTCTCATCATAGCGGTACACAAGGCCGGCCATTTGCTGAAACGACGTGGGAGCAAACTCGAGGTAGGTTTCGGCACGGAACGCGAAATCCATCTGACGACGGGCGATGAGCGACTGATCGAACCGCGAACAAATCGAGTCCTTCCCAAACACTCGCAGGTAGCCGGGGCGGGCCGAGAGAGAGTAGTGCTCGTCGCTGTAGGGCTTGCGAAGCGTCATGAAGTCACTGTGAAGTGAGGGGTCCGTGAACTCGTACCGGCGGCTCGGTTTCCGGACCTCCGTTGTCTCCCACGGGACCTCGACCGTGACATGCGGGCTATTCCCACCCGCCTCCAGATAGGGCCACCCTTCGATCCAGCGCAGCTGCTCGATGGCGGTTTCTCGACCCAGCACACATCGGTCGGTGCCCGGCAACGGCCGTCCGACAAGATAGGCAAGTATCCAGGTTCCACCCGGCCCCTTGCACCAGCTCCCGTGTCCCGCCTTCTGGAGGCCAAAGGCCTCACCATCCTTCGCCGTAAGAAGCGGGTTTTCCGGGTGCACAAGATAAGGCCCGTCGACGGTCTGCGATCTCGCGACAGTGACCGCGTGGTTGTACTCGGTGCCTCCCTCCGCCGTCACCAGGTAGTAACGTCCATCTACCTTGTACAGATGCGGCCCTTCGGTGACACCCATCTCCGTCCCTTCAAAGATGGTGTTCGGACTTCCGATCAGTTGCTCCTCGGCGGCGTCGTATTCCTGCAGGACGATTCCGGCAAAAAGTGTGCCGCGAATCCGTCGGTAGTCCAGCATTGCCGTGAGCAGGTATGTCCGCCCGTCGGTGTCGTGGAACAATGACGGGTCAATTCCCATGCCGTTGAGGTAGACCGGACGGCTCCAAGGTCCCCGAACGTCCTCCGCGGTTATGAGAAAGTTCTCGACATCGCAAAACGGTCCTTGATCCCATGTCTTGACCTTGCACCCGCACAACCAGAAGCGTCCGTTGGAGTAGCTTAGATCCGGTGCCCAGATCCCGCCGGACGGGGGGATGCCGGTCAGATCAAGCTGCTCGGTGGTTGAAAGCGGGCGACTCACGAACTCCCACTGCGCGAGATCCTGGGAGCGACTGATCTCAACTCCACCAAACCACTCAAAGGTTGAGTTGGCTACATAGAACCATCCGTCCACGAAGACAATCGACGGGTCGGGGTGGAAACCTGCGAGGACCGGATTCCGGACGGTGCCCATGCGCGTACTCCTAGGGGGGCTTTCGGTTGTGAGCGTGCCGTTCGGCGCCGGCTCATGCCTTGAGTCCACTGGCAACAATGCCTTGTATGTAGTACTTCTGCAGAAACGCGAACAGAACGGCAATCGGTAGAAACGAGACCACCGCACCTGCAAAGATTGACCCCCACTCGTCAAAGTGCTGACCGAATAGGTAGTTGATCCCAATCTGTATGACGTATTTGCGCTTGTCCGTCAGGACCGTGAGCGGCCAGATGAAGCTCTCCCACTGACCGATCATTCCCATGATGCCAAGCGTGACCAAAGACGGAACGGAAAGGGGCAGAAATATCCGGAGGAAGATTCGAAAGTGGCCGGCTCCATCGATGATAGCCGACTCCTCGAGCTCCCGTGGGAGATCAAGGAAGAACTGGCGCATGAAGAACACCCCAAACGTGGTCGCCGCAAACGGAACAATCAGCGCAAGATAGCTGTCCACCCAGCCCAGACGGCGCACCAACACGTACTGCGGCAGAAGCACGACCTCACCCGGTACAATAAGGGTTATGAGAAGGACGGCGAAGATGATATCCCGGCCGGGAAACCGGAGCCGGGCGAAACCATAGGCAGCCATTGAGTTGATGAACACCGCGGTTCCGGTGGCGGTCACCGCCACGAACAGCGTGTTCAGGATATACGTCCCAAACGAATACACGGTGAACAATCGCTGGAAGTTTTCGACCGTCGGTTCTTGGGGAACGAAGAACGCAAGGTTGAATTCGGTATTCATGCCGATCGCCGTGTTGTCGCGCAGCGAGTTCCCGACCACCCATGCGAGTGGTGTGAGGATGGTCGCGGCAACAAGGATAAAGAACGCCAGCAGCGCCGCCCGGGACAAGAGCAGCCTGGTCCGTCCGGGTCGAATCATGTCCGTCCGTCCTGGTCAAATGCGCTCCGCATGGCTTAGTAGTCCCTCTTGTTCAGGCGTAATTCGAACAGTGTAACGGCAAAGACCACCAGGAATAGGAAGACCGCCATAGCAGCCGCATACCCCATATTGTTGAACCGAAAGGCCGTCTTCCATACATGGTGGACTACCGTATCGGTCCGTTCCAGCGGACCACCACCGGTCATGATGTAGACGGGAGCGAATATCTTGATGGCATCGATGGTGGTGATGACCAATACAAACAGGATCGTCCGCCGTATCATGGGGATGGTGATGGCAAAGAACACGCGGATCTTGGAGGCCCCGTCTATTGAGGCCGACTCGTACAGCTGCCGCGGAATCCCCTGAAGTCCCGCGAGAAAGATGATCATGAACCAGCCCCAACTCTTCCAGATAGAAACGAAAATGACGCTTGCCATGGCCTGAGAAGGATCAATGAGATACCCCTGCGGTGGGATGCCGAAGAGGGATAGCAGACTGTTCGCCAGGCCGAAGTGTGGGTCCAGAATCTGCTTCCAAAACACGGAGACGACGACGAACGAGATGATGACCGGTACAAAGAACACCGTCCGGAAAACCGGTGCGAATTTGGCTTTGTTGTTGACGAACGTCGCCATGACGAGGGCAATGGTGGTCTGCACGGGAATGACGACAACGGCGAAGACGAAGGAGTTCTTGAAAGCATTCCAGAACTCCCCATCACCGATGATCTTCACGTAGTTGCGAAGCCCTATGAACTCGGCGGCATCCAACCCCCGCAAGAGGTTGTACTTGCGGAGACTCATCGGGATGAGGTTGATCGACGGGTAGATGTAGAATAGACCGATGATCAGGATCGCCGGTAGAATGAAGAGGTACCCCGTCGCATAGCCCTTGAACGCTCTTCGGTCGACGCGCATGCTTTCCCTTGATTGAACCACACACGAAGGCGGCCGTGGCCGCGGGCGCCGCAGCCGCGCTCATTGACGCTACTACTGCCCGAAATACTCGTCGATTGCGTCTTGCATCATTGCCGCGTACTTGTCGGCGGTCTCACGAGGATCTTCGCCGAATGCGACGTCGTTGAACGCCCGGGACAGATACTCGGACACCTGCGGGTACACCGGCGTAACGGGTCGGGGCCTTCCGTTCGTAAGCAACTGCTCTCGTACAATGCTCAACGGCTGATCGGGCTCAAACATCGGCGAACCCTCGAATGCCGATTGTCTGGCCGGGATGTCGTTCGTCGTGTTGGACCAGATTGCCGCGCCCTCTCTGCCGGTCAATGCGTGGATGACCTCCCATGCGGCCGGTTTGTTGTCTGAGTTTGCCGTGATGCCCAGATTCCAGCTGCCGGTTGGACTGGCTCCTTCCTTGCCGACCGGAAGAGGTGTGATGCCCAAGTTGAACTCAGGGTAGCTTGAACGCATGTAGCCCAACTGCCACGGACCGGTCACGTACATTGCAATCTTGCCGGTCTCAAACCCGCTCGATATGTCCTGCAGCGGCGCCAGGCCTTCGGTGAAGAACCGCTGGTAGTAGGAGAGCGCTTCAACCACCGCATCGCTGTTGAAGTGCCCTTCGGCTTGTCGTCCATCCGAGCTCAGCACTTGACCGCCCGCCTGCCACACCCATTGCACAACCGTGAATGTTATGCCTTCGTGGACTGCAACGGGAGCGCCCATTGCCGGAAGAACCCCGTATACCTCGACCTGCCCAGACGCGTCCGTCTCCGTCAGCGCCGCGGCTGCTTCGTAGAACTCATCCCACGTCCAGGCGTCGTCCAACGAGTTTGGTGGGTACAGCCCGGCAGCATCGGTGAGATCCTTGTTGTACCAGACACAGACGTTCGCCTCGTTCAGCGGTGCAGCCCAGATACTGCCGTCATACCGCATGGCGTTCCGGGCCGACTGGACCAAGTCGCCAAAGTCGTCGCTGCTCCAGAACTCGTCCAAAGGGTGCAGTACGCCTTGTTCGGCGTAGCTGGCGATGTTCGGCGCATCCATCCACACGACGTCGTGAGGATCGCCCGACGCAAAGGATATCTTCAATCGGCTCTCGTACTCGTTGTAGGGGACGTTGACGAAGCTGACGTCAATGTCCGGATGCACCTCATAGAACTCCTCGAGGATCGTGTCGATCGCGCGTTGCGCGGTCGAATCCTCGCCGTATTGGAACGTGAGAACCGTGACGTCTCCGCCGGGCGTGGATGCCTGCTCCCCGGCGCCGGCCTCTTGCGTCCCGGTGGCGAACAACGGCAGTGTCAGGAATCCTGCGATGATCACAACGAACGTGATTCGCTTCATACTCGAACCTCCTTCGTATGTCTGTACATACGCCTTAAATGTTGGTACCTATACTACCGGCTTTGTGCCGCTTGTCAAGCTTTTTCACCGTCGCCACCACCCAAACAAGTCAAAATGTTCCTACAATTGACAAACTTTGTTCTATCGAGTAGAACGTATTCACCATGTCGGACCCAACCCAGCGAACCCAACCGAAGTATTCCGGCGTACGCGATCACATCCTCGCGCTCATTGCCCACGGGACCGTGCGACCCGGAGAAACGATTCCCGGCGAAATGGAGCTGGCGGAACGGCTTGGGGTGAGCCGAAACACGGTCCGACGCGCACTCAGCGACCTCGTGAGCACGGGTGTCGTGGAGCGCACGCGGGGTCGAGGCACGGTCTTCCTCGGCCATCCGTCACCGGCGGTGCAGACCAAGATTGTGGGCATTGTGACCGGGACCATGGCGTATAGCATCTACACCGAACTCATTCACGGCATTGAGGACGGTCTGTATCGCGGAGGCTATTCCATGATCCTGGCCAACGGCAACAACGACCACGACAAGGAACAGGAGTCGATCTCCCGGATGCTTGACCAGGGAGCTTCAGGGCTCATTATCGAACCACACATGAGCGGTCTGCTCCAACCTGACGACGCGTTCTTCAAGGCCTTGGACTCACTCCGGATACCGGTGCTCACTCTGAACTGCGCGATACCGGGGCTGAACGGTTCTTCGGTCACCGTGGACGACGAAGGCATCGGTCGACGGGCCGGTGAACACCTCATTGCCCGCGGACACTCACGCATCGCGTGCCTGTATATGTCGGACTCGCAGGCCGGGAGGCTTCGGTTTCGCGGTCTTCGACGCGCCCTCGTTGATGCCGGTATCGCCCCGAATGAAAAACACCTACTCGGGTTTTCCTCCGCCGAACTCGGAACCCGACCCGGAGCGGAATTGACCGCGAGACTCATGAACAGCAAGCCCAGGCCGACGGCGATCTTCTACTTCAACGACGGGATGGCGATGCAAGGACTTGAACGGCTGTCGAATGACGGCT
>CAYTGY010000061.1:0-13911 GCA_964437265.1 uncultured Spirochaetaceae bacterium
AACAGCCGTTGGGGTATGCCCGGGTGGAAGCCGGTGAGATGCGTACCGCGCCGGACAGAATCATCAAGTGCCGCACCGGGGCTACCGACTAGGTGAAAGAATGAGCATCCGGCTGAAGATCATCCTGGTTGTCCTCCCGCTCGTGATAGCAACGCTGTTGCTCACGGGGTTGAGCTCCTCCTACTCAGCCCGTTTCGGTATCACGCGGGTAGCGGTAGAGGCGTTGGGGTTCAAGGCGCAGGAGTTGCGGAAGTACGCCAGCAACCAGTGGGATCTGCTGGTAGAGAACCGGCTGTCGGCGGAGCCTGAGTACATTGCGGTGACCAAGCGCGCGGTGGAGTCGTTTGCGCAGACGCTGATCCGCGGGGAGACCGAGCTCATCTTTGCGCTTGATCCAGCCGGCGCGGTGGTAATGAACACCCGTGATGTTACGCCGCCGCCGCCGGAGCGAGGCGTGCTCAGAGCCCGCGCGGAGAACCCACGCGAAGGGTGGCAGGAGATCCGGATTGAAGGTACGGACCGAGTAGGGCAGGCGTTTCTCTTCCAGCCGTTCGAGTGGTTCGTCTATGTCACGGACACCACTGAGGCGTTCTACGCGGAAGTAGATGAGATCAACCGGCGCACCTACTACATCCTGGGCGGAGCCGGCGCGGCGCTGATTCTGCTGCTGCTCATCTTCAGTGCCTACCTCACCGGCCCGCTCGCGCGAATGGTCTCGCTCATGACCAGCATCACGGACACCAACGATCTCTCACAGCGCGTGCAGGTTGAGTATAAGGACGAGATCGGCAAGATGGCCGGCACGTTCAATATCATGCTCACCGAGCTTCAGGGTGCGTACGACCAGATCAAGGGGTTCGCGCTTCAGGCGGTGATCGCGCAGCGCAACGAGCGGAAGATCCGCAACATCTTTCAGAAGTATGTGCCGACGGACGTCATCGATTCAATCTTCGCAAATCCTGAGAAGATGCTGGTTGGCGAGAACCGTGTCTTGGCGATCCTCTTTTCCGATATCCGCAGCTTCACCACCATCTCAGAGGGCTTCATGCCGGATGAGCTGGTCAAGAGCCTCAACCGCTACTTCGAGATCATGGTGGATATCATCATGAATCGCGGCGGCATTATAGACAAATACATTGGTGACGCGATCATGGCGTTCTTTGGCGCGCCGGTGAAGCATGAGGATGACGCGCTGCAGGCGGTGCGCGCGGCGCTGGAGATGCAGCGGGCGCTTCTGGCATTCAACCGCGAGCATGAGGCAACGGGCAAGCCGCCGTTCAAGACCGGCATCGGCGTCAACTACGGTGTGGTCACGGTTGGAAACATTGGCTCAGAGAAGAAGATGGACTACACCATCATTGGAGATATGGTGAACCTGGGCTCACGCCTGGAAGGGCTCACCAAGCACTACAAGCAGGATCTGATCATCAGCGAGAGCGTCTTCAGAAAAGTGAAAACCGCATTGCCGTGCCGGTTGGTGGACAAGGTGCAGGTCAAGGGCAAGACCGTTGGTGAGAATATCTACACCGCCACGCTCAAGCAAACTGAGCGAGAGGCCCGTGCTTGGGGCTACCATCACGCGGGGGTCAAGCGGTATCTGCTCAAGCAGTTTGATGAGGCAATCCGCTACTTCAAGGCGGTGGACACGCTGTTACCCGGAGATCATCTGGCCTCACTGTATACACAGCGTTGTCTGGTCTACCGGAAGAGCCCGCCGCCGTCGGACTGGAACGGCGTGGCGATCATGACGGAGAAATAGGCGCACGGACCGGCCGTCGATGCACACCTGAGGCGCTCTGAAGAGCTACTGCGCGCCAATGAAGGACGGCTCCTGTTCAGGAAGTGATCTGCCTGAGAAGCTGGTCACCAGATTACCGTCATCCAGGTCAATCACGCCTGAGGAACGAGCATCCGCGCGTATACTTACCGGGTCCTCCGGCTCTACGAATGTGTTCAGGTACTCCGCTGAGGAGACAATACTCGAATCCGCGCCGTCAACCGTGCCGGAGCCGTCCACATCTCCGCCCAGCACCCCCAGCGTGAGGTCCGCCACCGTCCGTGAGTCCGGTGACCGCAGCCGGATACGACATCGGGAAACCGCCGGCACGCCCAGGAGTCGGAACACCAGCTGAGAGGGGCTGCCCCCCGTCTCAACCACCACATACGGCACCATGGTGTGCGTCTCTCCGGCGGCGGTGTCCTCGTACACCGCGGCGACATCTATCAGATTCGCGCTCCGATAATCTGCGCTCAGCTCGGAATCAAAGGCGATTGTCAGAATGAGGTCGGTGGTTCCGGCCGGCGACGATGCTCCGGAGCGAGGCTCAACAAAGAGCGGTTCGGTGGTGATCTCCAGCGGGAGGAAGAGGCCCGATGCATGCTGGCGATACGACTCCCACCGCACCGGGGCCGGCAATGGGTCCGGGTCCGTGCTGTCCGCCGTGATTCGCTCAACGGTTACGCCCCCGTAGGCCGGAGAGATGGGGTCTATGGGGTTGAGGAGCGGACGACACCCGCTCAGCGTGAGCACGGCCAGAATCAGAAGCCCGACCGCCGCCGGCGTGGTCCATCCGCGCTCCGTCCCGTTCATCGACTCAGCTCCGACCGGCGGAGCCTGAGCTCAATCAGCCGGGCGTTGGCCGCTCGCAGCTTGGTTTCCAGCTCAGCGCGGTCCGGTCCCAGGATGGCCAGCGCCGCTCCGCTTCCAAAACCAGTTGCCGCGAGCGCGGCCGCGGAGGCACCAACAATGTCCGCAGTACGGATCTGCCGCGCAAGGGCCGCGGCGTCCGACGAGTAGTTGGTGTCTTGGTAGCGCTCGTAGAGCCTCCCACCTACAAAGTAGCCCGAGGCGCTGGTGATTGCCCCAACCGCACCAACGGTCACCGACAATCGCTTCCAGCGATTCGCGCGCAGCTCTCGCTGATCCACGGTCGCAAGCTCTTGTTGCAGCTCAGACCTGCGGAGCAGCAGCGCGTCGATCTCTTCCGCAATCTGGCGCTCGTTCAATCCCGCGGTCGACGGGCCGGAGGGCGCGGTGGGATCCGGGGAGACAGCCGGCCCAAACACCAACGGAAGCGTTAGCCCGGTGAGCGCCGCACCACCGGCAAAGCTCAGGCTGAGCAGGTCGTACGTCTTCCACTGCCGGTAGAGTGCCGTGCCTGCCGCCGAATCCGTTGTGGTCAGGTAGTGCTGATACGAGCGTTCGCCCAGATAGTAGAACACCGCGGATGAGATCACTGACGCAGCGCCGGTGGCCGCCGCGGAGGCCGTCAGGATGCGGAACCCCAGGCTCTCTCTGGTGAACTCCCGCCCGGCGCCAACCGCGGCAGCCGGTCCGCCAAGCACGTCAGCGGTACCGGCAGGCTGCGCCAAGAACCGGAGTGAGCGCGCCCGTGCCGCGACGTCGTCCGCACCGGCGGTCTCCGCGTGCTTCACCACGGTATCCAGCGCTCCCCGTGCGGACTCGGCTACCGGCCCCTCTGAGGTCAACACCATCTGTTCAAGCGTGTCCAGCGTCTCTATCAGTTCAAGCAGGCTGGGTCTCTCCTCCTGCGCATGGAGAACGCCGGCGAAGAGTACCAGCAGAAGCCCCATCAGCACCGGAGCGACGCGGAACCGGAGGCACCTCATTGCTGTGCCTCCGCTTCCCGTGCATCGATCTCCAGCAGGTACTCGGCTACTTCTGCACGGGTGAACAGTGGGTCCGCAAAGACCATGCGGCCAATTGCCGCACGTGCGGCCGGGTAGTCGCCCGTTGCCGTGTGGATTCCCGCCATCTGCATCAGCGCGGTGTCGTAGAAGTCAATCACCGGGTAGTCGTCCACCAGACGCCCGAAGAGCGGGAGAGCCAGCTCAGACTGCCCGGTGACATTGTAGACGCGCGCGGTCTTGTACAGTGCCGCCGGCAGGTGCTCACTATCCGGCGCCCGGAGCAAGATACCTGTATAGTTTTCCACCGCCGCGACCAGGTTCCCCGCGGCCAGCGCATCCTCACCGGTGTTGTAGGCGCGTTCAGCTTCCGCGGCCGTCATCTCACCTTCATAGCGGACAACCGCAACCCGCTGCAGGTACCGGTTACGGTCTCTTGTCAGTCCAATGAGGAACCCGGCTGTGCCTGCCGTCACCGCGAATGATGCCACCGTTGAGGGCGAGGGGTGAAAACTGAACGCCCGTGGCGCCATCAGATCTTCCGCTGCCGCGATCAACGTCACCGCGGCCAGCACCGGCGTGAGGATCCGTGCGGCCCGGCGCGCACCCTCGAGCGGGTAGACCGGCTCAATCTTGAGTGCGGCACCCACGGTGCTCAGCGTGTACGTACCGGCGTTGATGTTCACCGTTGCGTCTTCGCGCGCGTATCGGCCTGAGGGCGTGATCACCTCTCTGCTTGAGAACTGCGCAACATACGCAGAGGGCTCTAAGTCGGCCGTCACGCTCGCCGCCGTCTCCGGCGCAACGGCTACGCGCCGTTGCGCGCTGAGATATCCGGTCTTGAAGAGCTCAAGTCGGTGTTCGCCCGGCTCCACGTTGGTCAGTAACAGCGGGGTACGCCCCACCGCGGTGCCGTCAAGCATCACCTCAGCGCCAATTGGCGCTGAGCTCACAAAGAGCGCGGTGGGTTGCTCCGGGAGCGTTTGCGCGCCCGCGCATGGCGCTATCACGGTCAGCGCCGCAAGCAACAACGGACCGGCTACCCGCAGCGCGCCGCTGCGGTGCTTAGGGTTGGAACTCATACGCATACGTGACCGTTTCGCTGCGATTCCCCGCTTCATCAATGGCAAACACGTTGAGGTACGCAAACCCGGCGATGCCGCCGTTCCAGACGTAGATGGTGTCCCCCGGCTCGTACCGGTTGGAGTCAGTAGTCGGGAGCTCGCCGTTTGAGCCTTCGTACACGTTGTAGTGAATGGAGACCGGAGCGCCCCGTGCTTGGAACAGCTCCGGATGGCCTAGTCTCACCAACTGCTCGTTCGCAAGCGGGAATGGGCCTGAGTCCGGATGCGGATCCGGTCCGAACCAGTCGTCAGGCGCTCGAGTGTCCACGGTGAAGGAACGCTCCATAGAGAGAAACGGCACCGGCGTGAACCGCCCATCGCGGCTGCTCAGGACGGTGAAGCTCAAGCGGTACCGGTTGTCCGGCAGCTCAAAGCTCAAGACCCCGGATGATCCGGAGGGGATCTCTATGTCCCTGGTCCGGCGGAGCAGGTATGCCTGTGCCGGCTCGTCCCATTCGGTCAGCGTGTACCGTCCGTAGCTGGTGGCCCCTTCACCGTGAAAGCTGTACGGGATCAGCGTGAGATTGCTGTCGTAGTAGGGTTCAATGGTGAGGTCTACGTACGGGTCCGGAAGCTGGAGGAAACACCCTGCCAATCCCATCACCAGTGCCGCGATTAGCGCGCCGGAGAAGTGCCGAGTGACCGTGCGAACTGCTTCGGTTTTCAATAGATCCTCCCTGCAGCCACGCGACGGTGGCCGTCGGCGCTCCCCACCAGATACGGATCGCCGAATGATCCATATCCGTCACCCGGGAAGAGCCGTGTGCGTTTGTCTGCAAGGACCGGTTCCGTAGAGCCCACTACACTAATGATGTCCAAGAATCCGTCGCCGTTCAAGTCCGTCACCGCCACATCGCTCGTTTCCCACTCCGGGGCCGTGGCCAGCTGCCAGAAGTTGAGCTCTTCGGAGTAGTCGTCCCAATAACTGGCCCAGATGGTGTCGCTCCCTGCGATTCCCAGCGCAACGTCGGGAGTCTCGTCATTGTCAATGGCGCCCACGGCGACTGCCGTGGCTTCGACCGTGGGCAGCCCGGTGGTAACGGCTGCCTCCAGGGCGCCGTCCGAGCTGCCAAGGAACACGCGCGGTTCGGCACCGCCGATCCCCACCGCCGGGTCACTGTCGATCCCCACGAACAGGTCGTCCAAGCCGTCCATATTGAAGTCCGCCACGTCCGCCGCCGAGGGGCCCGGCTCCGACCAGCTCTGCGCGAGCTCCGTCAGGGTTCCGGCTTGGTCGTTGATGAAGATCAGTACCCGAGTGCCTATCTCCACCGCGGCCAGATCCGTCCACCCGTCCCCGGTGAAGTCGCCGGTCACCACAATGTCCGCGGGAGCGTCCGTGGGCACGCTGTCCTGGAGCAGCACCGGCCCGGTGATGGTCTGAGAGACAGGATCAAACTCGTGGATCTCTGAGGCCCCGGCGTCCATGGCGGAGACGATCTCCGGACTCCCGTCCCGGTCAAAGTCCGCAACGGTGAAGTCGTGGCACTCCACAAGCCCACTCCCCAGCGTGATCCCGCTTGCCGGGTCAAAGCTGCCGCCCCCGTTGAGATAGATGGTCCGGTAGAAGGTTCCGCTCTGCCGATGACCTACAATGAGGTCGTCACTACCGTCATCATCCAGGTCCGCGAGTAGAACCGCCGTTGTGGTATCCGACCAGATACCGGACCAGGCGGTCTTGGTGGCGAAGGAGTTGGTGCCAAAGTTGCGGGTAATGCGGTCCTGTCCGTCGCCGACCCCGGAATCGACCGTCAGGTACAGGTCCAGTATCTCCGGGCGCTCGAGCATCCGCGGCAGGTATGCGCTCATGTTGCCGGATAAATCTCTGACAAGCACGTTCACGAACGTCCGCGCCCCGTCCGTGCCGTAGGGCACGCGGGCCGACGTTTCCGACTCCCGCCAGTCGGAAACCAGCTCACCGTTGGCAAGCACTTCCTCAACCCGTGTGATGTTGTCTTCCGGCGAGCGGTAGACGCTGTACTCCAGCCCCGGGGCGTCGCTCGCCGGGGACCATGCCACCAGTGCCTCCGCCTCCGACCCGTGCCCGATCCACAGGTAGGGATCCGCAATAGTGGGAGGTGTGTTCTCCGTGATCACGTACGTGGCCGTCCCTACTGCTGAGCGGAGGCCGGCAAGGGTAATGGCGTAGTAGCGGAATGTGGCGGTGGTTCGGATCTCCAGGTCGTCAAACGGTTCGAACTCGGTGAGCGGCGCCTCAGGATCCGGCGAGTAGAACCGGGCTGCGTTCCGAACGTTGTTCACCCGCAGATGCACCCACTGCGGCTCCGTGTACTCGCCCGGGGGCGGATCCAGTTCCGTCACGGGCAAACCCGCCGTCTGACCAAGACCCAACGAACAACCGGTCAGTGTCACCACGGTGAGGAGGAGTGTGAGCCAAGAGACGATATGCCTGGCAGCGTGCCACCGCATTGCGTATGAGAAGGTAGCACAAAAAGGTCAACCCTGCCAGATTTCTCATGTGCCGAGCGCCGCAGGACGCGCTATACTGGACGTTGTGAAACCGAACGCAAACGTTGTCACCCAGGCCGCGGTGGTGGGCGCAGCGGCGCTACTACTGTTCTCCGGGTGTGACCTGATTGCTTCGTTGACCGGAGGGGCCAAAGAACCGCTTGTTCGTATCCTCTACGTAGATCTTGAGAATGGAGACGACAGCAACGACGGTGCGTCCCCGGATGCTCCAATAGCAAGCCCCGGGCCCGCGCTGGCCCGCATAGCAGCGGGGTCGGTAGACCTGGTGTTCTTTGGGAGCGGAACCGTAACCCTTCCGGAGACGCTGCTCATCACGCACGGGGTGGAGATCCAGGGCGGGTTCGACTTTGCCGCCGGCGCGCCGGATCCCGGCGCCGCCGCAACCACGCTGACCGGTGTTCCGCAGCTGATCTCGGTCTCCGCCGCATCAGGTGGGGAGGTGGTGCTCTCCGGCCTCACGCTGCGGCCAACGGTAGATACGTCGGACCAGCCTGACTCGTCGGTCGCGCTGACCGCGGACGGATCATCGGTGCAGGTGACGGATGTCAGGGTCGTGTTCCAGGAGGAACCGCATCACAGCATCACTGCCGTCCGTGCGGGATCCGGAACGCTCAGACTCAAGAATGTGAATATCACCGGAGGGACCGCTTCCGGCCCGTCTCTGGGGCTCAGTGCCGCCGGGTCAGTGCACGTGGATCTGGACTTTTCCACCATCCAGGCTGGAGAGAGCACCGGTGATGCAAGCATCGGCGTGGAGTTGGCCGGCTATGCAACATTTTTTGCCGCGGACTCTATCCTGCGCGCGGGGGCGGGCGCTACCGGATCCCACGCGCTGTGGGTGGGCGGCCAGGCGGCGGCGGAGGTAGCCGGCTCCATCATCACCGGCGGGTCCAGCAGTGATCCGGAGGAGGCCGCCTATCCCCGGACCACCGGTGTCACCGCAATTGACGCATCCGCGGTCACCTTGCGTGAAAACCAACGGATTGACGGCGGCACGGAATCCGGAGACGCAATGGCCGCGGTGTTTGGCGCTACGCTGGGCCGGCTTGTGGTGCGTGACACCACGCTGTTGATCGCCGGCACCGCGCCCAAGGCGTACGCGGTGCTGGCCCAGAACTGCGGCGAGGTAACCGTCACGGGCAACTATGTGCTTGGAGGCCAGGGCGGCCAAGGCACCGCGTTTGTCTTTGTGGGTGATGAGCGTCCCGCCGGCCCGATGACCGTGCTTCGGAACAGTATTGAAGGGGGGGTGGTGGATGACGGTGAGATGGGTGTGATCGTTGCCGTCTCCGGAGACGTGGATGCGCTGCTCTATCGAAACACCGTATACGGTGGAGAGGTCGGATCCGGCGTGCCCATCGGCACCATTGGCATCGCCGTGATGGATGCCGCCGGTGTGGTTGAGCTCGACGCCAACCGCATTCGGCTCACTACCGGCGGATTCCCCAGCGTCTTTGGCATCTACGCGTCCCAAACCACGGATCTACGGGTGACGAACAACCTGATCAGCACCTACGCCACCTCCATCTCCACCGGGTTCCGCGCGGAGCCGTACACCACCCTTGCGCTTGCGCACAACACCATTCTGGCGGATGTGGATCCGGCAGGCGCAAACGAGTATGCCGTGCACATAGCGGAGCGCTGCGTGGGTGCTGTCACCGGCACGCTGGCGCACGCGGTGCAGAATCCTGACTTGGGAAGCAGTGACTCGCTGATCAACAATGCGTCAATCGAGGTCACAGCGAACTTCGGCGCGCAGCGCGAGGTCCGCTGGAGCCAACCGATTGCCAATCTCCAGGACCCGGCCAACATGTTCGTAAGCCCGGATACCGACTTCACGGATGGTGACTCCGGGGACTGGCGGCTGCGCGCGGACTATCCGTTTGCACCGTCGGACGCGGCTATCGACCAAGCGCTCATGCCCGCGCCGGATACCGCCACGGCTGTCGCACGCGCCTTCCTGCACGATTTCACCGGGGAGCCACGGCCGGTCGACGGAGACGCTGACCTAAACGCCATTGCCGACATCGGCGCCTACGAGCACCGGCCATAGGCCGCACATACACGTTTCCACAATTTCAGCAGCAGTCTATAGGGGATCAGGCAGGTACTCGTAGATGTACAGCCAATCCAAGGCGCGCGGGTTTTCTGCAGTGCCGCTTACGGTGAGCGTGACCTGGGTTGGCTCAGCGGTGGGCACGGCGGTGTTGACCCGCATGGTGTGCACCGCGCCGCTTGACTCATCATAGGAGCCGGGCGGATAGAGCCGCGCATCAATGACCTCTGCCTGGGCGTTCCAAACCACCGTCAGGATGCCTTTCCGGAGAGTAGCGGTCACCACACGCTGCTCGGCCAGGATTCCGCCCTCCGCATTGCGGACGGTAAGGATGTCCTCGCCACCCAAACCAAGATTAAGCCCTACCGCGACCCCCGTTGCGTCAAACGTCACCCGGTAGTCGTCACCGGGTACCGGGACGGGTGCGGAGCCCGGTAGCTCAAACTGCAGGGCCACCTTCAGGTCACCGGGGAACGCATCCGTGGTGCGCATGTAGTTCTCCGGCTCGGTCACATAGACCAGATGCCGGCCGTCCTGCACCATCCGGAAATCAAAGCTCTCCACCGAGCCTGCATCGGCCCCAAACTCCAGACGTTCCTCATCGCGTGAGTCAAAATCCTGTTGGAGATAGAGCACCGGCGCGGTTGGGCGTTCGCCTATCGGGCTGCATGAGGTGAGGAGCCAAAGTGCAGCGGCGATCCGAAGTCCGGTGACTACGCTTCGCCGCGTGCTCATCGGTCGTGCTCTTTTTCGTCAACAGAACCGGAGCTCGTGGTTGCGGCGGCGGCAGCCGCTGCCGCATGTTCCTCCGGCTCCTCTTCCTTGAACTTGGCGCTGATGGTCTTGATGCTCGGTAGCACGTCAAAGAAGATATCAACAAGCTCGGGGTCGAACTTGGTGCCGCTCATGCTTCGCATCTCACGGAGCGTCTCTTCCTCAGTCCACGCAGGCTTGTACACCCGCTTGCTGCTCAGCGCGTCATAGACGTCGGCGAGCGCGGCGATCCGGCCCATGACCGGGATCTCCTTGCCCTTCTTGCCCATCGCGCGACCGTTGGCGTCTTCCTTGATCGTCTCTCCGGTCTCAATGTCCACGTGGCCGGGATACCCGCTCCCGTCCCAATTCTCATGGTGGTTGAGCGCAACCGCCTGGGCTACCTCGTCAAACTCGCTCTGCTTGTCAAGGAATAGCCGCGCGCCCTGCCACGTGTGAGTCTTCATGATCTCATATTCGGCAGGCGTCAATCTGCCGCGTTTCTTGAGGATCAGGTCGCTGATCGCCACCTTCCCCACGTCGTGGAGCATGGTGGCCATGCGGAAGATGTCGCGCGTTCGCTCAATCTGCTTGGGCGGAATGCCGGTCTTGACCGCCCACCGTTCGTAGATCTCCAGTGAATAGCCCGCAACACGGTTGACGTGGACGCCGGTCTCCGTGGGGTCACGAAGCTCCGCCATGGCGGTCATCCTAAGCAAGATCTCACGGGTCATCTTTGCGCGCTGCAGCGCAACCGTGGCGTTGGTGGCGAAGTGCGCGGCAATGATCTCGTCCTCCTTGCTGAACGGGATGGTGCGCTTGCGCGTGTCCTTCTTGTTGAGCAACTGTAGGACACCGAGCATATCGCCCATGTTCGTCTTCAGCGGCACGGCAAGCACGCTGACCGTCTTGTAACCGGATACCGCGTCGTAACTCGCATCAAAGCCATACGGCGCGCTCTCTGAGATCTCATAAGCGTTCTTGACGTTGACAATCTCTCCGGTGGCGCCCGCGTAGCCGGCAATGGTGGTGGTAGCAATGGGCACCGTGAAGACGCTGAAGATCAGCTTCTCCCCGGGTTTGAGCACGGCCTGCTTGGTGTCGTTCTGCGCGAACGCCACCGCGAGCCGGTCGCCGCGTTTCACGTAGATGCTCCCGGCGTCTGCACTCACTACCCGGCGCGCTTCTAGGAGAATACGCTCCAGCAGGATGTCCAGATCCTGGATCTTGTTGAGCACCGAATCTATGCCAATGACGTCTTTCAGTTTCTGCAGGCTGGATGCCACCGAAATACCCCGCTTTTCACGCTCTGACCCGCAGCTCTAGTATCGGTCGGATGCGCAAATACGCGCACCCATTATTCCGACTGCCATGGTTCTCCACCTTACTCAGACTACAACCATAGTTCAAGCCTGAGCAGATTTCCGGATTGTTTGCCTTTTTTGTGATAATGGGACTATTTGCCGACCCAGGGCGCTGCTCGTTCAGTGCGCTGAGAGGCTGCGCCGGCGAACTAGCCGGCTACGCGTCCGCCACTGCCGCCTGTTCGGGCGGTACCCGGCCCAGCTCACCGATTGCCAGCGCCCACTTGTACGTGCACCCGCGCTTCTCTGATGGGGTGACACGGTAGAGCGCGTCTCCCACGTAGAACTCCAACCGTTCACCGTTCTGCACGTTTGCTCCGTCAATGTCCTCCACGTAGAAGCTAACGCGCTTTCCGTCTGACTGCACCAATACCACGCGGTCCGGGTACAGCTCTAGCCGCCCCGTGCCGTAGGTGGAGAGCGTGTGTGCCTTGTATCCGGTCTCTACCAAGACCTCAGGCTCTGCGAAGAGCAACGAGTCGCTGCCGGAGCCGCGGGATTTGATGAGCAACTCCTTGAGACGTGCCACCTGCCACATGTTCCAGTCGTGCATATTGTCAAAAACTGGAGACTTCTCCCGCGACTCGAAGAAGCCGTAGCGGTTGTACGTCACCGTGTAACCGCAATCTGCACATGCAAACCGGTTCCCGGAGGAGCGTAGAGAGCCGATCCGTTCACATGACGGACAGATGAATAGCGAGCGCTCGAGCCACTCCGCTCGATCCTTACCCCTGAACGGGATGCGGGCGGTGCGGTTGTAGTCAAAGTCGTTGTTGGCCAGGTGGCGCTCCAACGTTGCATGGATCTCATCCGGCGAAGCCTTCTTGAGCTGCTGCGGCGTGTATGCTACCTCAAAGCGGATGGTAACCTTTCCACGCCGCGAGTTCTTGGCCCACCGGGGTTTTGAGAGAAACCCGCCGGTCACGCGAGCCGTGACAACGGGCGCCTTGAGCACTTTGAGCAGTTTGGCGGTGGAGTAGTACAGCGGGAGCGTGCTGCCGTCCCAGGTGTTCTGACCCTCAGGGAAGATCCCAATAACCCCGCCGCGCTCTTTGACACGCATGATATTCTTCACCGTTTCCAGGTCAGACATGACTTTGGTCTTGGGGATGGACCCCACCAGCGCGAGGCCAAAGTCCATAACGCGCGACCGGAAGTTCGCATCTGATACCACATAGTGGATGGGACCGGGAACAAAACTGTTGACCATGAACGGGTCCCACACGCACGTGTGGTTGGGGACAACCACAAACGGCGGACGCAACTCCTTCACGAGATCGACGTTCTGAGCATGAACGTTGAATGTCTTGAGCAACCACGGGCCAAGCGAGATCCGCAACAGACGGTTGAACGCCAGTGATCCACGAATCTTTCGCCGAGATCTGCGGCTAGAGCGTCGTTTCTGCCGTCGAAGCTTCCGTCGTACGCGTCGCTCGGTCATTGTGGGAGAGTATAGCCATTCCTGGCGCTGCGTGCCAGCAATTCGCGGATTGTCCACACGAGGCTCCCGCGCTACTTTGTCCTATGGGTATGCAGCTTCGTAGACGTGCTCCGTCGTTTGCTCGTGCTACCGCTGTGGCGTATCTAGCAGCCGGCGGCATGGCGACGTACATCGTATTGGGGAGCCGCGCAGCGCTCTCTTCCGTGTCGATCTTCGACCTGCCGCTGCTCCTTCTGATTGGCGCGCACCTGTTCTGGGGCGCGCTGGTTCTTGTTAACGCCATCCGTGGCGGTGCTACCGTTTGGCGAGTCCGGGCGTTCCTCTTTGTTCCGCAGCTCCTGCTTGCGCTCTCGCTCATCTACTTCCTGTTTAGCTACGTGTTCGCGCTGAACGCCAACATGGACTATGTACAGCGGTTCATGGCGGCCGGCGGCAACCTGAGCTTGGCGCTGGACACGCGGGCGGAACGTCTGGTGGTTGTTGTCCGACTGGCGCCGCTGATGCTGGTAAACCTCCTGGTGTACGTCCTCTCGCGCATCGGACATCGGCATCTGTCGTGCCTCCCGGGACGGCGTGGCGCGCCGCGGCGTGGTGCGCCGCCGGCCCACGCACACACGCCCCTGGTTTCTGACCGCACTGTGGTCCGGTGGGCGCTTGCCTGGGTTGCGCTGAGCGCGTTTCTACGTTCCACAGCGCAACCGTCGTTCTTGAGTCTAGATGGTCTCCCGTTGTTGGGGTGGATAGCCTACGTACCGCTCTTCGTGGTGCTTCGCCGCGTGCGCCTGGGCTACGGCGCGTTTCTTGGCGTGCTGTATGGAAGCCTCTCCACCTTGATCGCCAACTACTGGCTGGGGACGTTCAACCTGGTCTCACTCCAGATCACGGTTTTCATCTTCTCCATCTACTATGCCATACTAGCTCCGGTCGCACTGACCGCGTATGGGGTGGCGCGGTCGCGTCGCTGGGCGCGAGTGCTGCTCTTCCCGGCAATCTTCACGCTCTTTGAGTACCTCCACGCAATTGGGTTCCTGGGGT